>NZ_BSNL01000005.1 GCF_030159975.1 Sulfitobacter pacificus | reverse complement strand
GCGATATTTGACGTCTCCGGGCTGCCAAGCCTTGCTACCGTCAGCGCTCGTGGTGACATCCCTGCTTTGCGCAACCAGTGACATTTCTGAATGGCATTTACATATCATGTACGCGGGTGCGCGCTACCCCCGACTGCGACTCTTGTTAGAAAACAAAAGGCGCAAGATAGAAGGTTGGCGGTACGCTGGGGTGCCGGTGAACGTGATGGCGCTCGACCATATTCCGCGAGTTCAAGCGCAATCCTTCTCCGATCCATGCATCCCGCTGGTCGAGGTGCCATAGAGTGTCACGCAGCATCTATTGCGGCATCTCCCCCGAAATCCGTTTGAGTCCGGCAGCGCGGGGATCATAGTGATAGCCCGTTATTGTGCCGTCCCTGATCTTTTCGACAGCGTCGTTGATTACAAAGAGAGGAACGAGGAACCATTCTCGCGGGACCACAGGCCTTCCAAAGCGATCCATGATCTCGATCTCGAGCCGTGCAGGTTCGAAAATGCGGTGGATCAGGTTCTCCAACTTGGACCGATTGATGTTGTAGAGCTCGTATGTCGCGACCACCTCGACATTCGCCATCAGAAACGTCGGCTGCAACTGCGCGCCGGCGATCCGCTTCTCGACGCTCATATTGGTAACGCCGATCTTGTGCACCAGTTCCCGGTTTTCCGTGACGAGTGGATGATCGGATTTGCTGCGAAGCACATAAATGATCCCGCTCGCCTCATCACCATCGATTGTCTGGTCCGAAAAAAGTGGGCCTGCCGATGGGTCAGTGATTCGGCGTCCCGCGCCGTCCTTGTTCAACGCGCGCTGGAGCGAGCGCATCAGCATGTTGCTCTCGGTGCCGTTGTCAAAAATCACCCGCAGACGAGCATCGGTACGACCTTGCTCATTCGTGATGGTCTCACCCTTTTCAGTAACATAGGCTTTCTGACCGCCGACGATGAAAAAGCGGCCCTTCTCAATCTCGGCTTTCATCTCGAAAGGGCGGGTCTCCCGCAAACCGCTATGCAGTTCTTTCTGGACCATCTCGAACAATGGCTTGAACTTCGAAAAATCTTCGCATTTTTCGCGATTGGCGACCTCGTCGGCGGCCTTTTTCTCGGCTGTAGAGCGGACATGCTTCAATTCTGTGAGTGGTGACTTGGCTACTTCTACGCCCAACTCAGCGAGCAGGGCATCGTCTTCTAGATCTTCGGCGCCCGACGTTGAGGCCGCAAAGGTTTCTGCAAGAAGACCTTGCTCGTCCAGTGGGGCAAGGAGATCGCGGCACTCCTGCAAGTCGCGGATCCGATCAAGACGCACGGCGTAGAGGCGTTCAAAGATATCAAGATCCTCCCCGTGTTGGGGAGGCTGGCCATGCTCCTCTGCAAATCGCGAGATTTCCTCAAAACCTGCGACGATGCGTTCTTCGCGTGGTGTGCGGCTGAGCTGCTTCTTGACTTCGACCTCGACGCCAAGCTCAGCAAGGAGGGCATCATCTTCGTCGGTGAAACTCTTAGCCATTGGCAGCTTCCTGCTTCATGCGCGCGAGATAAGCCACACCTTCGGCCATTTTCTTTTCCCACGGGTCCGGTGAAGTAATCGACGGCAGGCGGCCTCGCTCTTGCTTGAACTTGACGGCTCGCTTCGCAAGATCGCGCGCCTCATCCGGTGACAGTTGCACTTTTTTCGCCGAGATGACGGCCTGGACCTGCCGAAGGCTTTCCTCGCTCATAGTCTTTGCCAGAATCGAGTAGGCTTCGCCGAACGGGTTGATGCGATCAATCAGGTCGATGTCGAGTTCGCGCACGTCCATTGCGAATTTGCGCACCCCGTCGATCAAGGCGGTATTGCCGGTTGTTTCTGTGTCATCGCGGTTCGACAGCGCGATCTCTTTTGCCTTTTGGGTCAGGTTCAGCGCAGCAACTGCGTGTTGGCGCACCGCTTCCTGATCCTCTGCATCTAGCTCTGGGAACCTAGCACCGACAATCTTGCCCATGCGGACCTGCGTCAGTTCCTCCGGCACCAGCTCTTCGTCGAAGAGACCCCGTTCGATCGTAGTCTTGTCCTGAACGAAAGCTGTGATGACCTCATTGAGGTCCTCTTGGCAGATGCGCTTGGCTTCCTTGCTCTTGGGTTCGACCAGGCCTTTGATTTCGATCTGGAACTGCCCGCTGGCCTCGTCGAAGCCGACGTTTTCCTTGTTGGGATCATAGCCGCCCTCACCGTAATCAAACCCTTCGACAGGGCCACTTTTCACGGTCTTGGGTGTGAAGTTGAAACGCGGGGCCAGCACCTGTTCCATCAGCAGGCTCGCTGCGATCGCTTTCAGTGTATCGTTGACTGCCTCGGTCACGGCTTCGGCCGCGGCGTCGGGCTCCGCGATAAGGTTGGTGAAGCGCGCGCGCATCTTGCCCTCGGCATCGCGGGTGGCACGGCCGATGATCTGCACGATCTCCGTCAGGCTGGCGCGATAACCCACCGTCAGGGCGTGTTCGCACCAGATCCAGTCAAACCCTTCTTTCGCCATCCCGAGGGCGATGATGATGTCGACATGGTCGCGGTTGTTCTTATGCGCAGGGTCCTTCAGTGCGTTGGACACCTTGTCCCGCTTGGCCGGTTCATCATCGACCAGATCGGCGATGCGCAGCACCCGCTCCTCGGGCGTCTTGACCAGCTGAAAGCCTGTGATGGGATCCGCTCCCTGCCAATCGCCCAGGGCGTCAATGATATGCTCGACCTCGCGATGCTTGTCCTTGGTGCTTTCGCGCGAGTTCACGTTCGGGATGTGAAGGATCGTCTTCTCGGTCGGATCCAAAACCTTGAGAATGTCGTCCGCATAGGACCCGGAATAGAAGAAATAACCGATGTCAAGCGTCTTGAGGTATTTGTAGCCATTCAATTGCTGATAGTAGGTATAGGTGAAGGTATCGAACTTTGCCTCATCTTCGGGCGACAGAACGGCTTCGGCATCGCCGCGGAAATAGGACCCGGTCATCGCAACCAGATGCACCTTGTCGCGCGCGACAAGGGCGCCCAGATGCGTGCCCAGCTTATTATCAGGGTTGGCAGAGACGTGGTGAAACTCGTCTACCGCGATGAGCCGATCGTCAAACGCTTCAATCCCGAACTTGTCCACGGCGAACCGAAAGGTCGCGTGGGTGCAGACCAGAACCTTGTCGTCGCTCGCCAAGAACTTGCCGACAGCGCCCACTTTGCCATCATCCCCGCCGGGAGCGTTGCACAGGTTCCATCGCGGTTGCACGGTCCAGTCTGCCCAGAAGCCGTACTTGCTCAGTGGCTCGTCGTTGAAGCTGGACCCGATGGATTTTTCTGGCACCACGACGATGGCCTGACGCAGGCCCTGGTTGTATAGCTTGTCGAGTGCTATGAACATGAGCGCGCGGCTTTTGCCAGATGCCGGCGGCGACTTGATCAGCAGGTATTGCTCGCCCCGCTTCTCATAGGCACCCTCTTGCATTTCGCGCATGCCAAGCTCGTTCGATTTGGTCGAGCTTCCATTGGCCGCGTAATTGACAGAGACGGAAGGAACTTGCTTTGTCATGATGTTTTCCTTCTGAGGGGCGCAGAATCATTCGCTTTAGGGCAGGCAATCAAAACCCGATCAAGTAGCGATACCGCACCACGCCTATCGTAACAGTATGATTTATATGTATTTTCCAATTTACGCCCTCTAGCCCACATACGCACAATCAAAACCCGATCAAATGTTATCCCTGTCACGCCCATGAGGGGACATAGCCAGCACGAGGGCGTTCAGCATCCGCAGGACGGATCAGACCAGCATCCAGCGTTGCGCGAATAACCCGCGACGCCTGCGCAGCGTTCTGGTCGTCGATGCCGAGCCGCTCCCGAAGTGTCGCGTTCGTCATCTTCTGACCGCCTACGTATTTGAGCGCGGCATGTTGGTAACACGCTCGCACGGCTTCTTCCGGTGTCATGTCCGCAAAGCGGCGTGGTGCAAACAGAACCACGCGCACGGCGTCTCCCTCCATGCGGAAATCCGGTGGGGGCAACTGGTGTAGCTCAACCGCCGAGATCACCTTGTCGATGCCGGTGCCTTGTTCTTCGCAAAGTTTCATGCGCCGCATCAAGGAAGCAAGAGCTTCATTTCGGGAACGCGGGGGCGAGTCCAAAAACCGGTCGGGGCTAACCAAGGGGGCGCCCGGGTTCGTGATCTCCATGCGATCGCTGAATAACTCGATGAGTGGACCGGCACCGGTGATCGTCATGTCCTGGTGGATCAATGCGTTGGCGATCAATTCGCGGATCGCTATCGACGGGTAGAGCGGACGCTCCTCGCGGAATGCTTTACCAATCAATTCGTTGCGGGGCAGAAGGCCGTCGATGTAATCCACCAGCCCCTGAAATCCCGCTGCATAGCCGCGCTGGCCGTCCTGGCGGTGGCTCACGTCATCTGCACGTCCGGTGCCAGCATAGGCCACGAAACGAACCCCTTTGCGCTCTACAGAGGGGCCGAAATCGGAAAGTTTCTTGGCATACAGGATTGCGCCCAGATTGGTAATGTTCCAGCGGTCGCTTACATCTTTCTGGATCAGACGATCTGCCAATAGCTTGTCGAAGATCCCCTGCCTGTTATCCGGCAAGGGCTGGCCCGTAAGATCGAAGTAGTTGGCGTAATTCAGCCGCGCAAGAACGTCGTCGCCGGACAGGAACTGCGCCGCGACGCCTGTCTCCCAAGCGTAGGGCTGCAACTTGCTCCAGAGGGCACGCAGGCGTTCCGGATGGTCGGACAGGCGCGGCGTGGCACTGCCGATGCGCAAATAGGCGGTCCGGTCAAACTCTACCGGAGCGGTTGCGGCGGCGGGGATAGTCAGCAGGATCAGGCGCTGCCCGTCATGATCGACCTCTTCGAACCGGAACTCGATGCCCGGCTGGAGGTGGTTGGCCACCCACAGTTCGAGCGGCTGCCCCTTCTCCTTTTTCACGGTCGGCTCGAAACTCGTGCCGACAACCGCATGATCGCCGTCTCGCACCCCCCAGACCACATAGGCATAGTGCTGATCGGCCAGCCGTGCAGCATTGGACAAGGCAGAGATCAGCTTGCCGATCAACGGCCCGTCGGCATTGTTTTCCTTGAACTCGATCCATGTGGTTTCCGCTGGTTTGGCACGCAGATCGTCCACCAACCTGCGGGTGCGTTCCGCGCTCATGACAGGGTCAAGGGTCATAGTGTGTCCACTTTCTGACCCACCACGCCTGGGTAGCGTTTGTCGTAGGGGCATTCCTGTATTGCTCGCCGGCCCAGGTCGTTCGGCTTGGCCGGGCTACCGTTGGTGGCATAAATAATCGAAATGGAGGGAAAACCTTTGATCATTGACCTCTCACCCGCTTATCAAAACGTCTTAAAAATATGCGGGCTGTGATCAGGATTATTTGAAACCGAAAAGCACAATCTTCTTCATCTGACAGGCCCGGATGGCTGCCGTGCGGATGCAATCTTGCCCACAACCCCAATACGTACGCAGGTTTGCCTCTGTCGTTCTCCCACTCATTGTATTCGTGAAGTAGGAACGGTCCCGATTTTGTATCTGCAAGATATTGCCTCTTTGCGTCATCGCTAACCTTAGGATCACATCCAAAATACTCCGCAATTTTGTCCAGCAGTTCCTGATAGAAATCTCTGATCATCGCGTTGGCGGAAGACCAGTTCCCTTGCGAAAAGTTCTGAATCGCTTGATCCAAATGCCCCTTGGCGGCGCCCAACCCGTGCCGACCAAGTAAGGCCTCAATTTCGCTGGTCGCCTCTCGAAAATCTGTCTCAGGTACATCCTCAGGCAGCATCCGCCTGAGAACAGTCTGTGTAATGACCCTTGGAGCGTCATCGAAAATGGAAGATCTGCCCATTGGGTCTGGAACCTCCTCTTCCACAAGTGTGAAGCCATCCATTTTCAGACCAGCAAGAAGACGCAACCAGACATCTGGCTTGTTGCGCTTGCTTTGCTCGGATGCCGTAATTGCATGCTCAATCATGGCTCTGCTTAGGTCACAGTTTCCGTTGACCGTCGGAACAGAACGTCCCCCCATACTGCTTCTTGCGAACCGAACCATTTCAATGGCCTTCGATGCTACCGATCCAGAACCACAGAATTCGTCAACACCCCACCCTAGGGTGAGAGACGAGAAAGCGGTTTGTGTCGACATTTCAGCAATCATCTCGCCCGCTGCCATCAACGTCATGCTGTTAAAGTCGCTCATGCGCTCACCTTCGTCGTCATCTTCGTGTACATCTCGAACAGTTTTTCCAGCCGTTCGGTGTCGTTGCGGAAACGGCGGCCGATGTAGATGCGTTCCAGCACCTCGTCGTTGTGGTCATGCGCTGCGCGGAGGTTGGCGGGCATTTTTTCGGGGTCGTAGAGGTCGGCGATGGTGGCGGGGAAATGCGCCTCGCGGGCCAGAAGGATACCTTCGGCCGCCGCTGTCAGGTCGGCGCGGTTCTTTTCGGTCAGTTTCGGGACGGGGAAGGTGTTCCAGCCCATGGTGTTAGAGTAGCGATATCGAGTTTCCAGCTTCCCGCAAACCGTGGCGATCCAGACCAGATGCAGGCGCGAGGCGATCAGCGCCATGTTCCAGAGCGGGGCATCGTATAATGCGAGAGCGAGATTGGATACGCGAACGTCACTGGGCATCAAGCCACACGGCAGGTATTCTCGACGTTCAGAGGATACGCTTGGAACGACGATGGAATTTACTTCTCCAATGATTGTTCGCTCGAACTTGTACGGCGTCAGCAAGCCCGCTTTGCCGCGCTCGCTCCCACCCTGTCGGTAGATTCGAATGCGCTCCAAACGTTCCGCAATCGGAGGTATTGAGAATGCAAGTTCTGCTTGGTGATCTTCAATCCAAAGACAATATCTTTGTTGCCCATTGATGAACTCGCTCGATCCTACAATTGGCTTCACGAGAGGAGATGCCTGAGGGAAACCTTCCAAGAGATCGTTCGCTTCGTCAGGCGACAGTAACAGGTTGCCCTGATCCCGCGGTATGTTGCCGCCGAACATTGTCGCTATCTCTGCAATTGGTTCAGAGGCACGTTCAACAATAATATTGGCCCCTTCGGTGAGGTATGCATTTATGGCTTCGACTGACTTCATGAAGTCAGCTCCATAAATAGCTTTGGACCGTTCACCAACAGCGGCGATCCCAACGATCACACAGGTGACCTGAGCATTCTTGCTCGCATTATTGCCCCAAAGAAAGTTCTGATGTCCGAAAAATATTTCTTGTCCGTTCTGAAAAATTCGGGGCCAGATCAACGGAACTTGGACACCTTGGCAAATCGAGTTTGTAGAAACAAACGCGAAACAGCCGCCATACTTGATGAAGTCCGATGCCTTCCAGAACCAACCCGCGATGTAGTCAATTGCACGTACTTTTTTGTTTCCTGGTAGCAGCGCGTTCAGATCGTCCTTTTGCTCCTTGGTCTGATATTTGTCGCCGACATAAGGCGGGTTTCCGCAAACATACGTCTCGCCTCCTTCATTCGCGAAATCGATCTGCGCCTGATCCAGCGGCGACATGAACAAGTCATCCGCTTGAAACTTCACCCCCGTCCCCGTGGGCGGGCAGACCGACAGCCAGTCCAGCCGCAGGGCGTTGCCACAGGTGATCCAGTTCTGCGCGTCTAGCGGCAGGAACTCGGCCAACGCCTCTTTCTGGCCGCGATAGGTCACGTCGCATTGATATTCCGCGATGATCAGCGCCAGCCGCGCGATCTCGGCCGAGAAGTCGCGTAGTTCGATCCCGCGATAGTTGGTCAGGGGAATGTCGGTGCGGCGCAGCGGCTCGCCCCGGCGCTTGTTGATCTCATACTCGATCGCGCGCATTTCCTTGTAGGCGATCACAAGGAAGTTGCCCGACCCGCAGGCGGGGTCGAACACGCGGATCTTGGCCATGCGGGCGCGCAGATTGGCCAGCTTGCGGGCGTTGTCGCCCGCCGCCTCCAGTTCTGCCCGCAGATCATCTAGGAAGAGCGGGTTCAGCACCTTCAGAATGTTCGGCACGGACGTGTAGTGCATGCCGAGGACCGAGCGTTCCACCTCATCCGCGACGGCCTGGATCATCGAGCCGAAAATATCGGGGTTGATCTGTGTCCAGTCGAGGCTGCCGATATGGGACAGGTAGCGCTGCGCGATCTTGGAAAAGCGCGGCACATCGGTGCTGCCCGAGAAGAGGCCACCGTTCACATAGGGAAAGGTGTCGGCCCAGCGGGGCAGCTTGGCCTCGGCCCGTTTGGGGATGGCGGTGTTCATCGCACGGAAGATCTCGCCGATGACTTCGTGCGTGTTCGACCCGTCGCGGTTCGCCATCTGGTCGATGGTGGCGGTGAACAGGTTGTCGCTGACGAAGATGTCGGTGTCTTCGGCGAAGAAGCAGAAGATCAGCCGCGCCATGAAATGGTTCATGTCGTGGCGTTTTTCGGCGCTGCCCCAGTCGGGGTTGTCCTTGATCAGCTCGACATAGAGCCGGTTGAGGCGGCTGGTGGCGCGGATGTCAAACGCACTTTCGCGGATCTGCTTGACGGTAGAGATGCCGGCGAGCGGCAGGAAGAAGCCGAAGTGATCGGGGAAATCGGTGTAGCGGCAGGCGATGGTCTCGCCGGTGGTGATGTCCTCGGCCTCGAGGTCGATGCCGTCAGTGGCGAGGATGAACTTCGCCTTGGCGCGGGAGGTGGCAGGGCTTTCGCGCAGGGCGGCGAGGGTTGCCGCGATTTCGCCCGGGACGCAGGTCGCAAGGTGGATGTTGTTGGTCTGCAGGACGCCGCCGATGTCGGACTTGTTCGATGCGCCGGTGCGCAGGCGCTTGATTGTCGTCTCCTTGTTTCCGAAGGCCATGAGGAAGGCATAGGGGAACTCTGCCGCATCAAAGGGCTGCTCGGCGAGTTCGGAAACGGCTTGTTCAATCTCAACGGCGTTCATGCGGTAGTCCAGGGGTTGATCAGGTCGATCTCGCAACCCTCGAAGTCAGGCGTGTTGCGCGTGGCGACGGAGGCACCACGGGTGTGGGCAATTGAGGCAATCTGGCAATCGGCCTGGGTGATCGGTCGCCCGGCGGACCGTCGTGCGGCGGAGATGGCGGCATAGGACTGCGCGGCGGCGCTGTCGAAAGGCAGAATGCGCCCCGCAAGGTCCTCACGCAGGATGCTGTCCACTGCATCAACCAGCGCGGCGCGCCGCTTGCCGTTCCCCATGATCGCGAGGCCGTAGCGCAGTTCCGCTTCCGATATCGAGGTCAGGTAGACGTTGAGCCCGTCCTGCGCCGACAGCCATTGCTCGACCCTCGGCTCGGGAGCCGGGCGCAACAGCTCAGAGAGGACATTCGTGTCGAGGATGATCATGCGTCAGGCCTGGTCGAACGCGGGCGGTTCACGCATGGCTTCACGCTGCGGAAGGTCGAGATCAACGCCACCCAGAGGCGCGACCCGCTCGCGGATGGCCGCGGCAAGATCGTGGGATGGCTTCGCTTCGCCGACAACATGGCGCAAGATCTCGCGCGCCTCCTCTTCCATCGAACGGCCGTGCTCAGCCGCACGGATGCGAAGGCGGCGCTTCACGTCATCGTCAAGGTTCCGGATGGTAATGCTTGCCATGATCTCCTCCTGATAGGAGTGTAATCATCGCAATCAATGCGATCAAGGCTAATCGCTGGAACGCATGGTTTCCTCAGGGTGGGCAAGCCGACGCTGTCAGCTCGCGATCTTGCTGATCACCGCAACTGTTATACGCATCATCAATGTTGCAATAGTATATTTTCGTATGTATGCTGGGTGAAGATTGTCAAGGGTCCTTGCCATGCGTTTCGAATTCAAAAACCTCGCTCTGGCGGCCTTTTTAGCTCTCGCCTTGTCCGGCCCAACAGTTCCCACGCAAGCCCGCGCCCAAACCTATCCGATCGACTGCGCCATCTTGCTGTGTTTGTCCGGTGGCTGGCCGGCTTCTGTGCCATGCGCACGCGCGCGGGCCGAGTTCATCCGGCGCATCACACCTTGGCCGGTGGAGCCGCCGCTTCAGATTTGGCGCTGCCCCATGGGTGCGTCTTACGATGGTCCTGCCAGGTCGCGCCCCACGGACCGGATCTTCGATGCCCTATATGGTGGTTCAGGAACCCCACCAAACTCTTCAACCCCGCTTTTTGATCAGGCAGCCGAGGCAGGCGGAATGCTCGGGCTGAAAGGCTCCAACGCGGCTTGGGACAACCTCGTAAGGGCTGATTACGCCCTCCAGCTCGTAGAAGACCGCGCCGACATCGATATCAGCGGGCCGGAATTCAATTTCGTGCGCTCTATTCGCGTCTTTGACGTTCGTTATGCTCGCCAGCACGAATCCGGGCGAGATGGCGACTGCAACCGCAGTGCCGTCGTTGTCCTCGGCACCTACGGGATCCAGGGCGATTTTTCCTGGAGGGCGTCGTCACCCGCAGCGCTGCCTGCTGCGCATGCCGGTCTCGAGCGATGGGGCGAGCACTGTCCGAGCATTTATCACAGATCCGTCTTCGCGGAGTGGCGTGACTATAGCGGGAATTACGGCTTCGAGCAGGTCAATTACTGACTGTTGAGGCGCCGCGACGTCGCACAGAGCCTTGTAAAGATTAAACCTGTAACGCAGGCACAAGCACACAATCGACGGCCATAAAGGCCATAGTCTTCCATGTCAGTCGTCGCGACAGGGCAGCTGCGTGAGAGACGCGAAGTCGATTTCAGCTTTATCGGCATCGCTAAGATCCGGGTAAATCCTTGAGACGCGCTGTGGGCCATGCATGTCCCACCGGATTGCCAGAGCACCTGTGTTCCAGCGATATACCCAGCCGACAATGGTTTTTTCATCGGCTGCGATCAAATTGGCGATCGCGACGCCTTCGACCTCATTTTCGTTCACTGTTTACTGACTTCCTGCAAATTGGCGTTGCGGATAGCAGCTCAGATCCAAAGCGTTTGCTGCAACCATATGCCGGGCCTCGTTAAAATCGGTTACTGTTCGTCCTCGCGGTAACGAATTCACAACGGGAGAAGTCAGCTCCCGTGCTCTCGATTGATGAAATTGCTTAAATCCTGTGGTCGGGCTCCGTGGCGGCTTCGACGATCGCCAAAACCTCGAAGGGGTCAAAGCCGATGGCGCGCGCCAGAACGACCAGTTCGACGACGTCGATCCGGCGTTCACCGCTTTCGAGGCGTGCCACGAGAGATTGATGGCACTTGAGCCTGTCCGCCAAGTCGTCCTGGCCCAAGCCTGCGCTTTTACGCGCGTCGACCAACGCCTGGCAAAGTGCCACCTGTCCCGTGCTTCTGATTGTCTTTGCCACGCGTCACATACCTTTTGTGACGTCGCTAGCGGATGAAATCTGTTATCTAAAAAGTAGATATATGAGGGTGTTATCGGCGTCTGGTTTCCATGGGCTGCAAGTCTGATGCTCCCGAGGTTGCCCATCAATCCCCTACCGATTGTAGAAATCGGCCATATTCCTCGCTGACTTCGCGCGCTTCCTCGAAAGCGCGGGCGCGTTCGCTGTCGAGGCAACGGAAGTAGCTCTGGATATCCTGGATGTAGTCTTCGAAATCGCCACGGATGATATCCGCATAGTCCCGCGCGGCCTGCGAATCGCTTGGCAGGAAAGGGCGGGATGGCGCAAAGCAGGATTCCGCCAAAACCGGTCCGGGAACGCAGATCAGAAGGGCCATAGCTTGCAATGGGAGCAGGCATGTCAACCTTGGGTTTCTCAAACCTGTTATCTCCTTGATCGCAGACACTGGCCGTGACTAGTGTTTGCGTGACCAAACTACAGCTAAAGCACGATATTACATCTTGCGGTTGATAATATACTATCGTAACTCTGGGCTTCAAGTAGGAATGCCTGGGGTCGCGCCATTGGAGAAAGCGTGAGCCGGGCCATGAACTGGGACATCGAAGCACCAAATGTGGTTACGGAAGCCAGGTTCCGCGAACTCGTGGAAAGCGGCTATAGCGCAGAAATCCTGTGCCAGGAGTCGGCACACAAGAAAGGCCCCAGCTATTACGGGGTCTGGATCATGCGTGTGGTCTCCAACGAAGGCGTGGAAAAGCTCCTCGTCACCGCCCGCACTCGGACGACCTACAACGATATCAAGATCCGCGAGTTCAAGACGATCTCCGGCGTGGTGTCATTCTTCATTGGCCTTGGCTTTGCGCATGTCGATCTGCCGCTTGAGGCGGGCACAAGCCGTACGCACAAACTTGCGCCGTCAGAAAAAGCCCCATCAGACAAGGGCGCTGACACCTAGCCTTGTCTGTCTCTGGCTGGTCGCCGCGCCAGCCTCAGCGCAAATGGTCCTGGTCATGGAGAGCGACGGCTCTCTGACCCCATCCCGGTCTCAGAGCGGTTTTGCCCGGAACTACAATGACGGCATTGGTCAGGGTTCGGCCTACGATGGGATCGCTATCTTCGGCGAGTTAGAGGCCGAGCAAGAGGGCGTCCAAGTCGCGGCCCTTGCCCGCCCGACTCCCCTGCCCCACGCAGATGTCCTCTCCGGGATTCAGACCACGGCTTTGCGCTATGCCGGCCATCCCGGCCTGCGTCGCGCGGGGCTTTCCGTGACGGATTGGCTGGCTCTCTATCGGGCCAATATCGAGGTTGAGAGCGCCTACCGGCAGGATGCGATTTCAAGTGCAGGTGCCATCGGCCTCGGTCAATTGATGCCCGCAACAGCGCGCGACCTCGGCGTTGACCCGCGTGACCCCCAACAGAACCTCGACGGCTCTGCCCGCTACCTCGCGATGATGCTGGAGACGTTCGGCGATCCGCATCTGGCGCTGGCGGCCTACAACGCTGGTCCCGACGCCGTGCGCCAACACGGTGGCATTCCCCCTTACCGAGAAACCCAGAACCACGTGGCCCGCGTCATGGCTGTCGTGGCCCGATTGGAAGGATCAAATTCATGAAACAGATTTCAAACCTCTTTGTCGCCTCGCTGGCGCTATTCCTGTTCATTGCCGAGCCCGCCCTTGCACAGAGCATCGATCTCTCCCCGATCCAGAGCTTGTTGCAGGGCATTGTCGATGCGCTGACTGGCCCACTTGGCGTTGTCATCGCGACGCTTGCCGTTCTCGGGGTCTTTCTCAGCTGGTTCTTCAACATCATCGATCTGCGCCAGGCGCTTTGGGTCCTCGTGGGCATCGCCGGTGTTGCGGCCGCCCCCACCATCGTTGCCGCGGTCTTTGCCGGTGGCTGAACGCTCGCCTCTCTTTCTCGGGCTCGTGCGCCCGCCGAAGCTTTTGGGCCTGCCCATCATGTACGCGATGGTCTGGCTCTTCGGATCGGTGCTCTTGTTCGTCTGGGTCCAGCACATCGCGGTGCTGGGTGTCGCGGCCCTGCTCTACCCGTTGCTTTGGAAGGCCGCAGATTGGGACCCGCGTTTCATCGACGTGATGGTGACGGCGCTGCAGGAGACACCGCCCACGCGCAACAGGTCCATTCATGGCGGGGACAGCTATGCCCCGTGATGACGCCCGTGATGCTGCGCTCGATGCCCGCACAATGACGCCAGACTGGTATGCGCGCGAGACCCGCCTCGCGCATATGCTGCCCTATGTGAGCCTCGTTGACGACCAGACCGTGCGGACTCGGGTGAACGAACTCTTCCGCTGCATCCGGCTCGAGGGGATCAACAGCTACACGACGGACGATGCCTATCTCGACAAACTGACGGCACTTTTTGCCCGCATCGTCGCGCAGCTCGGGCCGGAATTCAGCTATTACGTCCACAAGGTCTCCAAGGCCATCAAACCTGATCTCGACCCGATCCGTGAGGACAGCTTCGCTGGCGAGGTTGACCGGCGCTGGCGCGCGAAACTCGAGACCAGCGGGCTCCGCGACAAAACACTGACGCTCACCGTCATTCACCGCCCGCCGCACAAAAGCCTCCTGCCGTTCCTCAGCCGCAGCGCACCGGACCGCCTGAGAGAGGAGACCCGCAAACGCCAGCAGCGCCTCAGCGAGGCCGTGAACGTCTTCCTCTCGGGGCTGACCGAGCTCAAGCCGCGCCTGCTGTCAGCCGGATCGGGAGAGTTGGTGGGATTTTTGGGCGCGCTCAACACGGGCACCGAGCTGCCGCTCTACCCGGCCAACACCTACGGCTTTCTGTCCTTCAACGTCGCCAATACCCGCGTGACGTTTCACGGCGATCATTTCGAGCTTTCCGAAGGCGTCGTGGGGCATCGCTACGGCAAGAGTTTCACCATCGGGGAATACTCGGAAGGCACCTCCTGCACCATGTTCGACATGCTGAACCTGCCGGTCGACATGATCGTGACGCACTCCTTCACGCCGATCAATTCGAACCTCATGGCGGGCCGCATCAAGCGGCAAAAGCGCCAGATGCAAGCGAGCCAGGACGCAGCCCTCTCGCTCCTGGAAGCCCTCGACATCGCCGCCGATGATCTCGAGGCCAAGCGCCAAAGCTTCGGCGAGCATCACATGGTCGTGACGCTCTTTTGCGACACGCTCGAAGAGCTGCAAACCCTCAGCGCGGAGATCGTGAACGCCGCCGCGACCGAGGGCGTGAAGATGATCGGCGAGCGGGTCGCGGCCAAGGCGCATTACCTCAGCCAGCACCCCGGCAACCAGCCCAAGCGCGTCCGCGCCAGCGCCGTCACCAATCGCAACTTCGCGGATTTCGCGGCGTTTCATCGGACCCAGCTGGGCAAACCCGCTGAGAAAACCCCATGGGGCCGGGTCGTCACATATTTGCCCACGCCGGAGCAGAGCGCCTACCGGTTTTCCTATCACGAGCAGGGATCGCCCGACAAAGAACCGACCAGCGGCCATACCCTGATCATGGGGCGGCCCGGGTCCGGCAAATCGGTGCTGTCGGCCTTCCTGATGACCCAAGCCCGTCGCGCAGGGGCGCGGATCTTCGTCTTCGATTACCGTCTTGGTATGGAGATGGCGGTCCGCGCCAATGGCGGGCGCTACGCGTCCCTGAACGCCGGCCAGCCCACGGGTCTCAATCCGCTCTGGACCGAGACCGATGCGCGCGGCACCGCCTGGCTCTCGGACTGGCTTGCCACGCTACTTTACCGCGCCGACAAACCCCTGACCCCGGCGCAGACCAACCGCATCCAGGAAGTGGTGCGCCAGAATGCCCAGGCCACCAATCCGGCCCTGCGGAACTGGCGGGATTTCGCATCGCTTTTTGTGTCTACGGATGACGGCGGCGATCTGCACCAGCGCCTGCTCGAATGGACCGAAGACGGCCGCTATGGCTGGATCTTCGGGCAGAGCCTCGAGGACACGTTCTCGCTCAAAGGCGATGTGGTGGGCTTCGATCTGACCGGCATTCTCGACAGCGAGGCCGACAAGGAGCGGATGGCGGTTCTCTCCTATCTTTTCCGCCGGGTCGAACGCGAGATCGAGGATCGCCGCCCCACCATCATCGTGATCGACGAGGCCTGGAAGGCGCTCGACAACGCGTATTTCGCGGAGCGGCTGTCGAACTGGCTGGTGACAGCGCGCAAACAGAACACCGTCGCGGTGATGATGACGCAATACGCGAGCCAGCTCGAGCGCACCCGGACCGGCAAGACCATCATCGAGGCGGTGCCGACGCAGATCCTGCTACCCAATATCCGCGCGCAGCCTGCGGATTACGCCATGCTGAACCTCACGGAGAAGGAGCTCGACGTCCTTCTCAACACGGGCAGCAACAGCCGCCTCGCACTGATCCGCGACGATCAGGGCTCGATCGTCGTCGATGCCGATCTGAGCGCACTTGGGCCCAATCTCACCATCCTTGGCGGCATGGAAAAGGGCGAAGCGCTCGTCGGCCCCGATTACCGCGACCGCCCAGACTTCTGGAGGCTTTCATGATCCGTATTCTTGTCGCTTTGGCTGCGCTCGGCGCGCTGGCCTCCTGCACCCAGTACCGGGAGCCGCAGGCGAACTGCTTCACATTCCTCGCGTCCACGGCATCTGTCGCGCCTGATTGCACCTTTACGCCTCTAGATGCGCCGGAGGGCGACATTGAAGTCTAGCCTGCCTCATATCCTGGCACTTTGCCTGCTGCCCGGTCTCGCCTTGTCTCAAGGCGTGCCGACCAATGACAATGGGCTGACCGCGCGTGACATCGTCGAGACTGGCGATCGCGAGGCTGACTTGGCCGTTCAGGCGGACAAGCTTGCCGTGCGCGAACTCATTGCCGAGATCGAACGGGAGCAGCTGGAAACCCTCCGACGCATCCTCGATGCCCAGACCAGCTTCGGCGGTCAGGGCCTGCCCGCCATGGTCTCGGGGCTGGAAAGCGGCAGCGGGGATCCCGACCGCTCGGTGGCGGCGGTCTATGGCACGGGCCAGATAGATCCCAATCCCGGCGGTGAACAGATGTTCGGGGATGCGTCTGAGACCATCGAGCAGCTCATCATCCGCGTGGCTCAGGAGACCAGCGGCTTTGCGGGTGTTGGCCGCGCAGGGCTCTCCCCCGTCCAATGGCGCGCGCTGCTGCAAGCGCTGATCTGGCAGGAAAGCCGTTTCACCATCGGTGCACGCTCTCCCGTCGGCGCCTATGGCCTCACCCAGATCATGCCGGGCACGGCCAGCGATCTGGGCATAAACCCGGAATACTATGACAGCCCTTACCTGCAGGTGCATGGCGGCGCGCGCTATCTCGCGACCCAGCTCAACACATTCGATGGCAACATCATCAACGCCCTTGCGGCCTATAATGCCGGACCCGGCCGGGTTTTCGAGTATGGCGGCGTGCCACCCTTTCGCGAGACCCAGCACTACGTCCAGGTGATCCCCGAACGCTATAACCTCTATTTGACCCGTATCGGCGGGATCGAAGCGCTTGGCACGATCGACCCCGCGCTTCTGGCCAATGCCAACCTCTCGCTCACTGGGCACGGCGCGGCCTTCTATGGCAACAACTCACCCGCCGCGATCAGGCAAGCCGCCCTGCGTATTGCGGATATCGTCGAACGGATTTCCGAGACAGAGGATGTGCAGGAAAGCGTCGCGCTCAACACCTATGCCCGGGCCGAACTCGTGCGTCTCGTCGCCGCTCGCATCCGGCTTAAGGCGGCGCGGACCCGCGCCCTCTCCGCCGAGGAACTGGCCCAGGCCAGCGCCCGCATGGCCGAGGGCGCGTTCATGGATTTTACGATCAGGGAGATTGAATGATGGGACATCTGCTCTTGAGGACAGCTTTGGCCACGACACTTGGGGTTGGTCTGCATCTTGGCGCCCTATCCCCTGCCCTCGCGCAAGGCGTGCCCGTCGTCGATACCCAGAACATCGCGCAAAACATCCAGCAGCTCCGGCAGATGATCGAAGACGAGATCCTGCAAAACGAGCAGCTGACGCAGCTCCGCGAACAGCTTGCCACACTCACGGATCAACTCGCGGAGCTGCAACGAACCTATGAGGCGCTCACCCGTCTTGCCGAACTGCCGGAGATCATCCGCACGGAAATGGAAGACGAGCTGAACGGACTGCTCGATCAGGAATTCGGCGACATCCTTGCGACGATTGAGGCCATCAAGACGGGCGATTTCTCCGGACTTTCCGGGTCCGGCGCAGGCGAGATTGAAACCCAGATGGACCGGGTGCTGGCCGATCTCGGCTTCGACGAGGACACGCTCTCGGAAATGGCCACCAGCGGAAATCCCGGGGCCAATCGTGTGGCGACGCAAGCGACGACCGGCGCGCTCGTCTCGGCAGCTGCCCAGAACAGTTATGAAGACGCAGGCCAATCGCTGGAACGCGTCGACAGGCTGGTCGGGCTGATCGATGACATGGATGAACTGAAGGAAAGCATCGATCTCAACACGCGGGTGACGGCGGAGCTTGCCATCGCGCTCGTCGCCATGTGGCAGCTCGAAGCGGTGCAGACCGTGGGCGACGGCACAGGCGGCGTGATCGATGCCGCAACCATCGCCGAGGAGCAGCGGTTTATGGACTTCACGCTGCCGGACCTGCGGGCAGACTGATCAAGGGTTGTGACAGGTGGCGAGTGAACAAGAAATCATCGAGGAAGAACTGGTCTATGGTGCCTTACGCCGCGAACGGCTCTGGCAACGCCTTGGCCTGATGGGCCTTGTCTTCGGTATCATCGGCTGTCTGAGTGCCGCGGCTGTCTCGATCCTCGATGTCGACCCGCCCCCCGTCGTTGTCCCCTACGATCCCGCCACCGGCTTTGCACTCCCCGAAGCCTCGGTGGGCGCTTCCTCGGTGACCGCCAACCAGGCGATCATCGAGGCGGAAGTGTTCCGCTATGTGACCGACCGCGAGGTCTACAACCAGCTCGACAACGACCTGCGCATCCGCAGCGTCCTGCGCCGCTCTGACGGGGCTGCCGAGAGCGGGCTGCGCCAGATCTGGAACAGCGCAAATGAAAACTATCCGCCGACCGTCTATGGCCCCAATGCCCGGCTCGACGTGGAAATCCTCAGCATCAACCGGATCGGCACCAACCGCGCCACGGTGCGCCTGCGCAAGCGTCTGACCTCCATCAACGGCACCCAAACCGGCCTCTTCACTGCGACGCTTCTCTTCGAGTTCCGCCCGGAGACCCGCCGCTCCATCGACGAGGTCTGGACCAATCCGTTCGGCTTCACGGTCCTCGAATATTCCATCCGCTCCGACAGATTGGAGAATTAGTTTGATCAATAAGTTCTTTGTTGCTGCCATATTTGTTTTGCTGCCTGCCCTTGCCTTTGCCGAAGCGATCCCGCGCGGTGGTCCAAATGACAGCCGCGTGCGGCTGGCAACATATCAAGAAGGTCAGGTCTACCGCCTCAGCGTCTCGCTTACCCATGTCACCACGGTCGAATTCGGTGAGGGTGAAAGCATCCGCTCGATCATCGCGGGCGATACCGAGGGCTTCGAGATCGATGGCGTGCCGGGCGGGCAGGCCTTCGCGATCAAGCCCGTCGCGCGCGGTGTCCATACCAATGTGACGGTCTACACGAACAGGCGCAGCTACTATTTCAACGTCGAGGAGGTCCGCAGCCCAACCTTCTACGTGGTGCAGTTCCGCTATCCAGACGACGCTGCGCGCCCGACCCGGGCCATCGCCGCCCAAGCGCCGAACTACAACTACGGTGCCAGCGCGCGGACCGAGTTCACGCCAACGCGCATCTGGGATGACGGGACGTTCACGTATTTCGCGTTTCCAAGAAACGCGCCTGTGCCCGCGATCTTCCGCTACGCGGGTGGCCGTGAACGCACGGTCAACACGCAAACCCCTGAGGACGGTGTGATCCGCGTCAGCGGCGTAAACCGCCAATGGGTCCTGCGACTTGGCGAAGAGGTGGTCTGCATCGAGGCGATCCCGCCCGCGGAGGCCGCCTCATGAGCGATACCGAGAACACCGAGCTGGAAAAGCGCCTCGCCGCCCTTGAGAAAGGCAGTGCCCGCGCCCCCACGGCGGCGCAGCGCCGGTCGCCCCTTCTCGCGCTGATCGTGGTCCTCGTTATCGGCGCAGGTGGTGCCCTGCTCTATCTCCTCTCACAGCCCGACGAAGAGGTAGCCTTGCCGACGGCCACCCCGGACGTCTTCCAAAACGAGGGGGACGGCTTTGGCGCCATCGAGACCTTGCCCCCGCCCGAGCCCGAGGTTGTGTTTGTCGGACCAGACCCCGTCGAGCCCAACGCGGAGCTTCTGGCGCAGATCACCGCGCTGCAGGCTCAGATCGAGGAATTGCGCAACGCCCCCGAACCGGTCGTCGAGGAAGACACCGCCGCCGCAGAGGCGATCGACGCGCTGACCGCTCAGATTGCGGCGCTACAAGCCGCCTCGGAAGCCGCACAGCAACGATTCCAGGATGAACTGACGGCGCGGGATCGAAGTCTTGAACAACTCCGCATGGATCTGGAATTGGCCCAACTCGAGGCCAGCCGACCCCAACCCGCTCCGGCGGGCCCCACGGAAGATGAGCTGCGCGCACGCGAGCAAGAGCGACTGCGCCGCGAGGAAGAAGCCCGGCGCATGGCCGAGCTGGAGCGCCGCGCCGCGGAGGAACGCGCCTTCCAGGAGCGGCGCATCGCCTCGCCCACCATCGCGTTTGGCGGTGCCTCCGGAGCGAATGAAACGGCTCTGACCGAACGCACTTTTGGCGAGGTGACGGATTTCGTGCTGAACGGGGCGCTGCCCTCTACCGTGACGCAGGCCGAGGTGATCGCCAATCCCTCCAACACCATCATCCAGGGCACCATGATCCAGGCCGTCATGGAAACTGCCCTTGACAGCTCCCTGCCCGGCCAGACCCGTGCCGTGGTGTCCGAGGATGTCTACAGCGTCGATGGCGTGCGCCTCTTGATCCCCCGCGGATCCCGTCTCGTCGGGCGCTACCGCGCTGGCGTCGATATCGCGCAGCGCCGCGTCACGATCGCCTGGGACCGGATCATCCTGCCCGCGGGCCAGACCGTCCAGATCAGCTCTTTCGGGGGCGATGAACTTGGCCGCTCCGGCGTCACGGGTTTCGTGGACACACGCTTTGCCGAGCGTTTCGGGTCGGCCGCCCTGATCTCGCTGATCTCCGCCGCACCAAGTGCCGCCGCATCCGAGGTCCAGGATGAGACTGCCGCCGACGTTCTCGAAGACGTGGGCGATGATCTGGCAGATGCGACGGACAGCGTCATCGGCGACTATCTCTCAATCGGCCCCGTCATCTATGTCGACCAGGGCGCCCGCGTCACGGTCATGGTCGACCGCGATCTGGAGATATTCTGAGCCCATGTCGCTGAGCTATCTCCAGACCTCTCTCGACCGGATCGATGCCGCCGCCCGCGACGATGTCATCGAGATCTGTATCAACCCTGACGGCAGCTGCTGGGGAGAATTCCAAGGCGATCATTTCATGCGCAAGCTGGAACGGGCGTTGACCGCAACCGAAGTGAAAGACCTCGGCAACCAGATCGCCTCTTCTGCCAATACCACGATGAGCAAGGACCGCCCCATCGTCTCGGTCTCAATCACCTACAAGGGGCGCCCGATCCGCGCACAGGTCATCACCCCGCCCGCCGTGTTAACGGCGATGTCGATCAGTCTTCGGTTCTTTTCCAGCTTGCCGCTCGACGGGATCGCACTCGACTTTCTCTATGGCAAGGAACGCAAGCTTGAAGAACTCCGCCTCGAGAAAACCCAGGAACTGCGTGAAGTGGTGGCCGCGGGCGTGATCGACGATGCGCTGGCCTTTTGCGTCGACAACAAGCTTAACATGATCGTCTCTGGCGGCACCTCCACCGGCAAGACCGTGGCTGCGCGCAAGATCCTCTCGCACGTGCCATCCGAGGAACGCATCGTCACCATCGAGGAAGCCGCCGAGCTTCTGCCGACCCAGCCCAATGCCGTGACCCTCATCGCCAATCGCGATGCGGAGTTCCAGACCGCCGATGTGCTGCTCACCGCGACGTTGCGCATGCGCCCCGACCGGATCATCCTGGGCGAGGTGCGAGGCAAGGAGGCCATGACCTTCCTCGAGGCGATCAACACTGGCCATGGCGGCTCAATGACCACGCTGCACGCAGAAACCCCGCAACTTGCCGTGCAGCGTCTGGCCATCGCCGCACTCAAGACCGAGATCCCGATGACCTATGCCGACATGATCCAGTACATCGAGAACTCCATCGACGTAATCATCCAGGCCGGTCGCCATGATGGCAAACGCGGCATCACCGAATTCTACCTCCCCGGCACCAATGAGATCGGAGCTTCCCAATGAAAACCTTTGAATACGATATCCTGTCCTTTCCCATGACCCGCAAAACCAGTCTTGCCGACATGCAGGCCAGCCTAAATGTGAAGGGGGCCGAAGGCTGGGAGGTCGTGTCGATCAGCTCCTCGGAATTCGCCAACGTGGGACACACTGTCTTCCTGAAGCGCGAGACCACTCCCGCCAGAGCCACGGCATGAGGCAGGCGGGCTGTACCCTCGTACTGACTGCGCTGGTCTTGGGCCTGACGTCGGCACCCGGCTTCGCTGAGCGCAATCTCGTGCCGACCCTCGAGCGCAGTTTCGACGTCTGTCCAGACCGGCCCGCTGAACCCATGTGGATGCAGGAGATCCCCCTGCGCCAAGCCTATCAGCGCGTGTTGGTTCAAGACATCTACCGCGCCCAGAATCTCGAGCGCATCGTCGAGACCGAAAGCTGCGACTGTGAAACCCGGTTCCCCTCTTGGGACGCTGCCGAGGCGGTGTTTCGGGAAAGGTACGCGAGTGACGAACGATGGGAGATGCTGCAAGCCTCGGACGCCTACAACCGCCGCGCAAACGCTGCCCGCCCTGCCGCCAAGGCCATCTGCGAAGCCGCGGGCAATTGGTAAGGCAGCCCCGTCATGAGCGTCGTCACCTATTTCGTTGAAACCTCCCAGGGCTATCTCGACACCGCCGCAGAAACCCAGTTCGGATCGGTTGCGGCAACGGTTGGCACGCTTCTGGTGCTGGGAACAACGCTGGTGGTGGTTCTCGTTTTCCTGAACATGATCTACCAGTACAAGGCGATGGACGGACGCACGGCATTCTGGCTCGCGGTCAAGATCGGGCTCATCGGGATATTTGCAACCAACTGGGTGCAGTTCAACGCCCTCTCCTCCGCCATCCTGGCCGGGATCGACAGCATTGCGGGTGCGCTGGTTGCTTCCGTTGGTGGTGGAACTCCCGGCCCTTCTGGCACTTTCGCAGAAGAGTTTGACCGGCTAATCGCGGAACTAGGGGACTATCTCAACGCCGCTGGGTCCGAGCTGAACTGGATGGCAGGGGCCATGCTCGACATTGTCGGGGTCCTCTTGCTCTCGATCCTCGGCGGGCTGGCCGCCTTCATCCTCGTGGCATCCCGCCTGATGATCGCACTTCTGATCGGGATCGCACCGGTGATGATTTTCCTGACCCTCTTCGAGGTCACCAAGGACTATTTCGCGCGCTGGCTGTCGGCGCTGGTCTCCTTCGCGCTCTACCCCATAGTCGTGGCCGGTGTGTTCGCGACAATCACGGGTGTCTCCTCTGCCCTCATCGGCGAACTCGGCGACCCGGAGGGAGCCTCAAACATCGGCGCGCTCATTCCCTTCTTCATGATGGTGCTCATGGCCAAGGGCTTCATCATTGCCACGCCCTTCATCGTCCGCGCGATCTCCGGAAACATTATGATGCCCGCCCTCTCCGGTGGTCTCGGCGGCGGCTACAGCTTTGCCCGCGCCGCCATGGGCAGCCAGCAGGCCTACAATCGCTACCTGATCGGAGGCGCAAGTGGCGCAGAATACGCAGCCCTCAGGGCGCGGCAGTTCTTCGGCGTGCAGCAGATGCCCGTGAGGCAGGGCATGGGGCAGACGGGTTCCGCAGGAGGCACAGGATCCGCAGACTCGGGGTCAAAAATGCTGGCGCAGCTGGCGAGACTGGGTCGACTTGGCCGACGGTGACGGCCCTTTGCTGCCATTCGCGCTCCGTCCTAAATCGTGCATCTTCACAACTGTTTCCTGCCGTACATTTAGGCGGCGTGATCACAGGCGCTCGTCCCGACCTGAGTGCGCGATAGACAGGACGACAACAATCGCCAGCTGACTGATTGCTTTCGAACTTTATGCGCGCGCAGCTTTCTTGATCAGCTCCAGTTGGCCGACCGCATAGCGCTCCACAACAACCAATGTTTCCCTGCAGGCGAGAACTAGATCATCAGGCGGCGGCGTCTCGTCATAGTAGGTACCGTGGCATAAGGAGTTGATCAGGACACTCTTGAGCGTCATGTCCTCCTCGCCCGCAAGATGCTTGACGAAATCCGTCAGGCTGTCGGACTTGTCCGGCCTGCAGAAGCGGCCAATTGCCTCCAGCACCGAGCGGACTGAATTTGCGGTCCTATGATCAGGGTCTTTGCCGTTCGCCACCTCGTGGATGTCCATCAATTGCTCCTGGAAGGGGGCGATGTACTTGTTCAGGCGTGCAAGACTGTGGCTCTTGCCGTCGGTGTGAAGTGCAAACGCTGCATTATCATCGACCACACGGTTCGTAAGCGAAATATTGAAGAAATAGCTGCTATGGGTAAGCAATAGTAATTCCGGCCTCCAGCACTTTTTGCCATCAATCTTTCCTGGATTTATCGAAATCTCACCCTGATCCGAAATGTTCAGGTTCTTGAGAGTTTGCGCAATTGCGAAGACAAAATCATAAGACATTGACGTAATCGGATCGTCAAAGACGAGAAACAGCTTCTTATAATCGCTGCCTGTTGCTACCTTCTTGTGCGTGCATGCAATGAAATAGCAGAAAGAAATTGCTGTCTTCTCGCCGTCACTCAACGTCCGATGCGGCCCACGAACCATTTCCTGTTCACCGCGCTTCAGCACAAACTTGGTCTTGTCGAAAACGTATTTGTCGGCGAAGAACTCTTTTAGGAGCAATTCAAAGGTTTCGGCAACACGATCCCGGGCTTGTGCCGACGGACTTGCCTTTTCCAGCTCACCCAAAGCGTTCTGCTTCAAGACAACATCGGCATGAAATCTCCGCAGGTTTTCGATGTCGGGCCAATTTCCGATAGCGAATTCGCGCTCAAACACCGCGCAAGCCTTGCGTTGTAGAATCTTGCGCTCTTCATCAGCTTTCTCGACAGCTGAATTCAGCGCTTCCGCTTTCTCGTTGTTCTCGCCGATGACCTTGTTGATCGCCGCGATACAAGCGGACAGGTTCTCGGCAGGAAGCGCAGCCGCGGTTCCAAGTGCTGAGGCCTTCTGTTCGATCACCGACTTTACAGCCGCGATCGCTTCCCGCACGCTCTTCAGCGCATCCGCGCCGTCGCTGACTTCAGTATCCTTTTTCGATGGCACATGCCGCTTAAGCGCGTCGTAGCGGGACTTCTGCCTTGCAAGCTGGGTTGCCGTCGGATCCAGCTGCGCTTCCTTTTGTCTGAGCTTTCGAAAGAAGTCCCTCAATTCCGCTTTGTGCTTCTCTTCTTCGTCTTCAAAATATTCGATGTAGGCATCAATTACCGCCTTGGGATCAGGGTCCGTGATACCCTGTTCGCAGAAGGGGCATACGGTCCGGTGCTCATCTCGAATGATCTTTGCGCCTTCCTCGTAAAAGCCGTGATGCGCATCGATCTTCTTCTTGATTGCTTCGGAGACACTTGATGGGGAGGTCGGGCGCTCAAGCGAAGCAGCAAGGGCGTCGAGATCGACATCATTGGTTGCAATGGGTTCGATTTGCCTAGGATAGGCAGGTTCTGCAGGTATTGCCTTGAGGCTATCGAGGTCCCTGATGATGTCGGTGAGAGATTGCTTCGGCGCTTCTGGCTTCTCTTGAAAGGTCTCCAGAAGTTTTTCCAGAGAAAGAGCCTTGTACTCTCTCAGTTGTTTGTTGATGCCTGCCTTCTCGTGCAGCTCGGATTCTTTCGCGGCGGTAAATTTGTCGTCTAGCGTATTGTATGCCTCGGAAGCCTTCGCCCTTGCTTCTTCCAGCGTCTTCTTCGCATCATCGAGCTTGATGTTTTCGCTATCGACGGCGATCTGGTTTTCAATCTCGCCATCCAGTTCGTATTTTCGTTCCCGTAGCTCTTCTTGCACGAAATCCTCGGAGAACACGTGGAAGATTGTGTCATTGACCGTTGCTGTGACCGCATCTCCAGCCTTTTGAAGGTCGAGAGTTCCCATTGCCGTCGTACCGCGAGAAAACGCGAACGAGCCGGAGCCATCTGTGGATTCGTCAGAAACAAGGTTGAGAGCGGCGCCTGACACATCTTCCTGCTGGCCGTAGAGATCAAGATACCGGAAGGCGCGCGACAGGAAGGACTTGCCGATACCGTTTCGCGCGAAAACCAGGTTTTGATTGCTCTTCGTCAACTCTCCATCGAGAGTGAAGACGGGGCCGAGATATCGGGCGGACACGGAAAACTTTGGTTTTGGTACTGTATTCATTTTTCAAATCCATCAAATCAAGAAAACTCGAACCCTTGTGTCCAGCTTCAATATCCTTTGGCACAAGCGCCGATGGATTGGCGCTCACTCGTGATTGGTGCCTGCGGGCAGCCATAAGTCAATATCATCTGGCACAATGCTGAACCCCCTAGCCATGGCTCTGCCGAACTCGGTTGTTGGCCAATGAGGTGTCTCGAGCTTCCATTTTCTTTTTCGCAAACGGATGTGCTCGCACGTACACTGAGCATCAGCTTTCCGCCCTCTATGACCGTCAGACCATGCCCACCGCCCTACCGGTGAATTGGCTTTTTGCCACCCTCCTCCTCTCGCAGCATCTCTTCCATTTCATCCAATCCATCGACAGCAGAGCGCATCTGCGCCTCATCATCCACGCCCACTGTCTCGGCATCCGCAACCTGGCCCCCAAAATCCATTTCCATCTGTCGCTGTTCCTCGGCGATTACGGCTTGAACGACAGGCGCAGTCTTCTTTGGGGTGACATCGGTTTGCCCTGACGATTGGCCATCAGCAGCCTGGCGTGCGGCCTCAACGTCGGCGTCGGGTCCGCCTGCTCCGTCCGAAGGCGGCGTCATCGGCATGGCGCGCACACTCAGCGGCAGCGTGCCCTGCGGCCCCCCTCCCCCCGGCTTCGGAAACGGCAACTCCCCCGTCTGCGCCGCGTGGATCGCCTTGAACAGCCGATCGTCAAAATATTGGATCCGCTTCGCGCGGACCGGCATCTGGGCATCGATCACCATGACGATCTCGTCGAGCGGCAGGCGGCGCGCCTCATCCTCGGGCAGGAGAGAGCTTTCTTCGGTCCGGGTGGACTGGCTGCGTCCTTCAAAGGGGTTCTTGCCGATGGACTGGGAGCGCGTGATGACGGTTTTCGTGGTCTTGCCAACCGCCTTGCTCAGTTCCTCGACGGTTTTTTCATCCGAGGGCGTCAGGTAGAGCTTCACGCCCGCGTTGCCCTGCAGGGCGCGCCGGGTGTTTTCGCCGTAGATTTCATCGAGGGCGGGGATAGTTTGGGTGACCACGGCCAGGTGACCGCGATAGGTCCGCAGGGTCTCGATGCTCTCGACCACGATGGGCATCTTGCCCAAGCGATTGAACTCGTCGAGCATGATCATCACGGGCCAGGGCTCATCCGGCCCTGGGTCCTTTTCCTGCATGGCGGAGAGGAGATCGGAGAAGAAGAGCCGGATCAGCGGTGCCAGCGGCTTCACCATCAGCGGCTGGACGACAAGATAGACCGAAAAGGGCTTCTTGCGGATCGTCCGGAAGTCAAAGTCCGACACCGCCGTCGCCTCATCGATGGCGGGGTTTTGCCACTGGTCCAGCCCCGAGGTCATCAGGAGCGAGACATAAGAGGTCAGCGTGTCGTTGTTGGTCGAGGCCAGCCGGGTGAAAATCAGCTTGGCGGCCCGGTTATCCACCTCATGGCCCCGCGCGAAATATTCCTTCTGCTTGTTCCCGCCCGAGGCGGCGATGCGGTAGATCTCGCCCAGGGTCGGACGCTTGCGCTGGAAGGCCAGAAGCCCCGCCGCCACGAAGAGATCGATCCCGCCTTTGAGGAGGCCCTGCACCCGGTCATTGTCGCTCTGCAGGAACAGCGTCGCCAGGAGCTGCAGTTCCATCTGCTGGCGCGCGGGATCTTTCAGCTCAAAGATGCGCAGGAGCGGGTTGTAACGATGCGTGCGCTTGCCCTCCCAATCGGTGGGGGCAAAGCGATAGACCTTGTCGCCTTGGGTGGCGCGGTGCCGGGCCGTTGCTTCGAAACATTCGCCCTTTACATCGAGCGTCACGGCGGAGCCTTGCCAGGTCAGCAGGTTCGGAATGACAAAGCCCGTGGTCTTGCCGCGGCCCGTGGGGGCCACGATCAGCGCATGGGGGAAGACCTTGGAGCAGATGTAGTTGGCGCGGGAGCCCGGCGGCCCCAGCTTGCCGAGGATGAACCCGGTGCCCGGCGCCCCGAAGAACCCATTGGCCTTCATCTCGCGCGCGGTCTGCCAATGGGTCTGGCCAAAGCGTGTCAGGGCGGACCCCGAGAGAGCAAGGCTCAGCATCAGGCCGGCAGCGGCAAAGCTGCCGATGATCAGGTGGATGAGTTGGGCGTCTTCCGGGCGGCGATCGAGGATCGCCAGGTAGTTCTGCGCGATATAGGCAAAGTCGATCTCGGCCCCGAAGCCGAGATCCTGGTAGGTCAGCACCGCCGAGGCGATGGTATAGCCCATGGCACCGGTCACAAGCGTCACCAGCAAGACCCCTGTTGCGATCCGCGCTTTTCCCATGGAGGCGCTCAATGGACCTGACCCCGCTCGGTTTCGCCATCCACGTCTGTCGCGCGGTGTTTTTCGTATTCGGTGTCGGCAAGATCATCGACTACCTGGCGCAGGGCCTCCGTGTTGGCCGTCGCTGCATCCGATTGCAGGTAGACCTTGGCGACATAAAGCCGGTCGAGGCGGTCCTCGAGAACCTTGTCCAGCGCATCGGCATCACCGGATGTGAGCCGCTCAAGTTGACGGTCATCCAGCACCCGCGCGATCTCGGTTCGGAAAGCGTCCCGCTCCGCCTCGGTCTCGAAAGGCGCGGACAACTCCCCCGCCCGCTCATGCTCCAGAACACGCGCAATCTCGTCTGCGAGGCGGTCGGCACGGTCAGACTGCGGCGCAGTTTCATCGCGGGTGGCTAGACGTTCGTCACGCGTGCCAACCCCAAGCCCCTCGCGCAACTCTTTGTCGCGGCGAACCTGATTGATGGCCTCCGTGTCCCGGATCTCCACAACGGCGGCATAGGTCGCGCCGAGCCCACGGGCGAGGTGGGACGGCATGTCCGGATAGCGCGCGCGCAAGTCATCCGCGACCGCATCTGCAACGGGCGAACGGAGGTCGCGTCCCTCCATGATCCGGTCGACCTCGCGAGTGATCTCGCTGGCGCGGGCCGCATCGGTGATGGTCTCCCTGTAGGGCTCGGACCGGTCGATCACATCGCCCGGCCGTGCGATCAAGTCCGGATGCGCCTCGAGATAAATGCGCTGCTCCGTCTCGATCCGACGCTCCGCCCTTGAGGCAACCTCCCAGTCCCGATCCTCGATCTGCTGTGTGGTCAAACCCTCTGCGCGCATCTCCTGACGGAGTGTCCCTTCCATCGCCTGCACCGCGTCCCGGTGATAATGGAACCGCTCGCTGACCGCTTCTGCTTCAATGACGCCATCCTGCCGCAGCACGTTTTCCCGTTCCAGAAGCGTGCCAAGTTCGACATGCACATCGTTGAGAATGTCGCGCGCCTGTTCCAGATCCGCGCGGCGTTCGAGGTTCAGATCGCGCGCCTCGGCCACCTTGGAGAGATCATCGGCGATCCATTGATGCTCGAGAGCTGCATTTGAGGCGCCCGTCTCGATCCGGGCCACCACTTCCGCTGTGCTGATCCCCGTGCCCCGCAGCGCAGTGTCGATCCGCGACCGCAAGTCCGTCTCGGCAAGACGGTCCAGCTGACTGGTGTCGATGTTCGCCTCGGAATAGATCCCACCCTCCGAGGGGTCGTCTGATAGCGTGGATGATCGCAAACCGAGAGGCTGCATGTGCTGGACCTGCGTCTGGATCTCGATGAGGCGTTTTTCCAGCACGGGACGTTCGGCGTCAGACTTCTCGGCGATCATGCCCTGCACCCGCGCCAGCTTCTCCGCATAGAGGCTTCTCAGATCCTCGAAACTTTGATCCTCGGCCATATACACATCTCCTGTTCGGTCCACCTGCCCGCCCCGCGCCAGCACCTCGCCCGCGCGGAAGAGGGCCGCGGCGATATCCTCGCGGGCCTCGCGCGAAGCCTCTGCGGCAAGCGAATGGTAGACGGTCCTGGTGTTGGCGATCTCCGCCAGCGTCCGGGTCAGGTCCTGCCCCACGCGCTCCCGCTCGCGGGGTGCGCGACCCTCTTCCTTCGCGGCATAAACTTCGCGGGTGGGGGCCGGGTAATGCACAACCCCGCGATCCACCCGGCGCGTGGCCTCCAGGCGCACACCATACTTCTCCGCCTCTTCGACCATGGCGAGGCGGAAGTCGTCATAGTTGAAGCGATGGTTGCGCCCCAGAAAGAAGAACTCGCCTTCCTGCGAGCGGCGGTTCAGCACCAAATGCGCATGCGGGTGATCGCGGTCCTCATGCACCGCGATGATGTAGTCGAAATGCCCCGCGTCGGTCTGGAAGAACCGCTCGGCCACGTCCGTCGCAATGTCGCGCACATCCTCCCCACGCGTGCCCACGGGGAAGGACATGAGCATGTGGGTGGTCTGTCCGAGCTTGGGCCTGAAGCCCGCATCCCACCGCTTGGCAAAGCGCTCGGTCAGGTCCTTGATGTCGCCGGCCTCGAGCTTCGCCTTGCCATCCAGAAACCCGCTCGAGTCGACGATATGGGTCGACTTGGTGGTGAGGTAATCGAGCTGGTTTGAGAGCTGCGATTTGGTATGCGTACCCCCGCCCCGGATCGCCTTGAAGACCGCTGGCCGATGCCCCGCAGCCGCGCGCACAAGCTGGGTCTGCTTGGCCACATGCAGCCCCTGCATCGAGCCCCGGACGCGGCTCCAGCCATCCCGGAAGACCTCGCCCGTGACGGCATGGACAGCATCATTCAGCCGCATGGGCAAACTCCCTCAGCGCGGCCGTGGCCTCCAGCTGCATGACGTCGCGCCGACGCCGCAGCAGCAGGTCGATCTCGTCAGCGGAATCCAGGATGAACCGCGCCAGCCCGCGCATCTGCGCAAGGCGCAATTCGGTGAACTCGGCACTCGTGCCTCCCCCGGCCCCCTGCCCCTGCCGGTTGGCCCGCGTCATCTGCTTGGCGATCTGCGCGACCCCATTGCCGACCTCGTGCAGAGAGGCGCGGTAGCGCGCCATCTCTGCTGCCATCTGCGCGTCCGGAACGAACACGCCGCCCGCCGCCTGAATGAGCCGCCGCAGCCCTTCGGCCCGGCTCTCGATCCCCGCCTTCGCCAGCACCGCGTCGAGCGCCTCAAGCTCCGCAGCCGTGACCTTCACACTGACCGCTGAGACCGGGATCGCGGCATCCGTCTGGCGCTCGGCATCGGCTTTCAGGACATAGCGCACGGCCCGTGATGTGACCTCGAAACGCTCGGCCAGCTCAGAAGTCGACACACCCTCCGCGGCCTCGCGGACGATCTGCATCTTCTCCATCTCTGTCAGGCGTTTTGTTCGGGACATGCGGAAGAAAGACCCCCTATTTCCTGCCACCTTCCACCAAGGCTGCCCCTACCTTACGATAATATACCGACCTGTCAATTATATACTTACGTCGCATTCAGACTCAGGCAGCCTTGGTGTCCGCTTCACGCCGCGGCCCGCAGGGACGCGGCTCTGCCGCCCTCACCACCGGGCGACCCACCTGTCCTAGGGGTCCCCTTCCCCAGCACCGCCCGAGGGTCTGGCCGAACACGCACGTGTTCGGACGGAACCGCGGGCGGGCGCAACCCCTCCGACAGGGCGGACAGGCAGGGTCAAGGAGGGCCAGATTTGGCTTGCCAAATCTCTGCCGCAAAAACCGGGAGGCCTTGGCCGATAGGTTTTTGTGGATGGCCCCCTTGAGGCTGCCTGTCCGCCCTGTCGCGGCCTGATCATTCTGGGGGGAGTGCGTCCCTTGAACGCGCAGCGACCGGCACCAAGAGGAGGTCGCTGTAGGCGATCACACGCGCCGGTGACGGCATCCCTGGAACAGGGATCGGGCCGCCCCAAGATCGTCCTGGGGCGGCCCATCCTCGTCAGAGGATTTAGTCCTGGGGATCTTTCGCGCTCGGTGGGAACATCACCAGCTCCGAGACCGCAACGGGAAAGTCGAGCTTGAGGCTGAAGAACTCCGATCCATCCCCGTTGCGGGTGTTGCGGAACATCGCACCCACGCGCTGAAAACGGGTGCGCTCCTGGCCATCGGTATCGGTGAACTTGACGGGGACGGTGGCGACGTAGTGGTTGGTCATTTGGGTTACTCCTTGTTGCGATGGGGATCACCCGGCACGGGGCAAGAGGCCCGGTCGCAAGCGCAAATGCGGAGGGTCCGCGGCTAGCCGTGGAAGCCGTATTTGTGCTTGCCGAAGCGTGAGCTGAGGGCACGAACGGGCCGACCCCGTGCGATCCACATCGATGAGCAAAAAGGAGAGACCCAAATTTGTGCCGCCACTTTGCAGTTGCGTTCGCACCCGTCGATACCGGTCTGAGGTGGCTTGGTTCGTTCTGATCCAATGCATCTGGATAATGATCCGTCACGCGCATCACGCTGCGGGTCAGCGTTCAGCCGCGCGCGATGATCCGTCGTCTGTGTTGGGTGAGTGCCCCTGCTATCGGCACCAGGATTGAGGGGGTGGGGGACAGCTGGTGCGGCCACATCGGTATGGCACGGCCAAACCTTCAGCAATGAGCGTACTGCCCACGTCCCGACCGTCAACGAACAACGAGCCACAAAGCCGCCCGAAATTGCATCGATCGGTGCCTTCAGTCCCGGGCCGGCAGGAACAGGCCACGCGCTCAAATTCAATTGACGCCGCACCCCGCACCAATTGACCAAGACGCGCTGTTGCCTGTTCCCCGACCTGGCGCTCTGCAGTGCAGGATGGTCTCCATGTCTCAGGCGCGTTAAACCCGACGAGACGCACGTTCGCTGTCATGCCTCGAATATCAATCGTATCACCATCAATGATCCGCACATCGCTGGCTCGAAGCGACCGGTCTTGCGAGGCGGGTCGCTCTGCAGGTGGCGCGACCGGCGATAGGAAACTGGAAGACATCCAGCCCACTCCCAAGTTAGACCGAATTTGGGTCCATTGCCCTTCATCGCGAAGCATTTCGACGCGAGTCCCTTCGCTCAAGACGCCCATCACAGCGTTCGCGGTAGACGGCTCAGAACGTTGGTTGACACGTGTCCCTGTCACATAGACGTAAGTGGTGTTTGTCGTTTGCGATGTGGGAATTGCTGACGGACTGTAGGGCGTGGATCGTGAACTCGACGTCTCAAACAATGATCCAACCAACGCGAAGAACCCGACAGCGATCACCAACGGCACCATGATTTGGCGTTGAGCCTTGCGCACGGCACGCCGAGGTGCGGTGATTGCGCGGCTCACGGAGATCGAACGGGGTCTCGCCTGAACGGCTCTGGGGCTGCGCTTTGGTGCTGGTTTCGAAGTGCCGTCGTCGGCAGCTGCCCTTGTCTGGGCCGGTTTTTCCCCTTCCAGTTTCAGGACTTTGTGCAGGCTGGCGTACTGAGCTTTGCTCAGACGCGTCTCCGTCCCGTGACGCTCAAACCGTTCAGCCATGTTTGTGAGAAAAGACACTTCCCAATCGTTTGCCTGCCCGGACCGCAAACGCGCATCAATGCGTGATTGGATCTCTTTGGTGCGTTCCGGAGAAAAAGGCATTGAGGAAAAACCTGTTCGGGTGTTGAGCTGCGCAACAAATGTCTTCTGCCGCACGGCCACATTAAGCTGTGATTGCATCGAGATACCATCCAGCCATTCCCAAAAACAGATTGGCCGGATTGCGATCACCAAGCCTGTCGATGCCCGTTGCTGGAGCTCACTGCGATACCGCCGAGGTTCGCACACATCTGGGAAAACAACGAAATGGCCGCCCGAAGGCGACCCTCTCTCTTCAATCCTGCGACGCCTTCTTCGCCGGGTCCGCAACCCGCATGACCGTCAGACCTTTCGCTTCCGCCTTCTGCCCGAGGTTCAGCGCGACCCCGTTGCCGCCGAAGAGTACAACCCCCGTCGCCGCGAACTTGTCGTCCAGCATTTCGTCGTTGCACTTGAACGGTGCCGCCCGCCCGTGCGCGGACCAGCGCGGATCGAAGCGCGCCTGTGCTATCCCGCGTGCCCGGGCCCACCGGGCCGCAATCATCTCCGCCCCGTGCTTGCCACCCTTGTGGCAGAGGAAAATCTCCTGGTTGCGGTTCTGCTTGATCCGTTCGCGAACCTTGTCGAGCGTGTTGAAGATCACATCGACATCGGTCCAGTCGGTGGCGCCTGAGACGATCAGGGGCACCCCCTCGACTTTGGATTTCTCGGCAGTCTCGCGGTCGTGCTGCTCGAGGAGCTGCCGCGCCTCGAAGACCGCCCCGGTCTCTTGCGCCCGGACGCTTGCGCGCGACCCGGCTGACGGGATGAAGGCGTGGCCCGTTTCGCTCTCGTAGCATTCCGCCGCCGCCTCGCTCATCACCTCGATGGCGCTGACGATCTCGCGCAGCTGCACAAAGCGCGCCTGCGCCTCTTCGAGCGCGGTCTCGGCGATCTCCGATCCGTCGTGGGATTTTGCCAGCGCGCCGATCTTGTCCGCGGTGCGGTCGACCTCCTTGCCGAGTGCCACCTTGCGGCGCTGCAGGATCGTCGCGAGCCCATGGGCCAGCGGTTCGATTTCGGCTTCAAGCCCGGTCCCGCGTAGCTGACCGAGCAAAGCCTCGAAGCTCTCGCGGATGATGCGGTCGGTCAGGATGTGATCCTCCGGGATCGGCAGCTGCGCGTCCTTCTCGGTCAGCCCGAAAAGCTCGATGGTCTCGTAGGTGTTAGCGGTGTCGTAAGCCATGTTCTTTCTCCAGATATTGGGTTCGACCACCACGTGAGTGTGGGGGCATGGCCGA
>NZ_BSNL01000004.1 GCF_030159975.1 Sulfitobacter pacificus | reverse complement strand
GCGATATTTGACGTCTCCGGGCTGCCAAGCCTTGCTACCGTCAGCGCTCGTGGTGACATCCCTGCTTTGCGCAACCAGTGACATTTCTGAATGGCATTTACATATATTGTACGCGGGTGCGCGCTACTTTGAAGTGCGACTCCTATTAGAAAACAATAAGTTATCTAATAGGAGCAATATCGCATGGGAACGGTTTACACGCAACTTTCACTTCAGGAACGCCGTAGGATCGAAGACTGGTGGCTGGCAAAGGTCCCTGTTGCAGAGATGGCGCGCGTTTTGAAGCGCCACAAATCGACGATCTTCCGAGAGATCAAACGCAACTTCTGGGCGGATGACTCTTTGCCCAAGAAATACGCTGGGTACTTCGGGATTGCGGCGCACCGGCGCACGCAGAGGCGCCGTTCGACGCAACGCAAGCTGATCCGGCATCCAGATCTGTGCAAGCGCGTCATCGAGCACATCAAACAAGGATGGACGCCTGAGCAGATCGGCAACCGGATGATCTATGACGGTGCCAAACCACGCGTTTGCCAAGAGACAATCTATCGCTACATCTATTCCAAGGAAGGTATGGATCAGGAGCTGTGGTGGTATCTGCCCGAACACCGCAAATCCCGCAGGCCACGCCGCGCCAGAAAGCGTCTGTCCCCAAAATTTGACCGTGATGTCAGCATTCTGTTCCGACCCGACGATGTCGCACACCGTCGCCAGTTCGGACATTGGGAAGGCGATTTGTTGCTGTTCAAACAGAAGCTTGGCCAGACGAATGTAACATCACTGGTCGAACGCGTGAGCCGGTTTACCGTTCTTCTGAAGAACCCGAACACAGCCATCATGCGAAAGCTTGTCGTCGTTGCAAACGCACTTCTCAGAGATGGCCGCAAATGGTCCGAAAATTGCACTTGATCAACACGGATACTGCTTTGCAAACCCGGTGACATTTCTACTTGGTTGCAACAACACCTAGTGTTGCGAAAGTATATTATCGTATGTATGCTGATCTCCTGTCATGGAGGCTCCACAGCATGCGTCATTTACTCAAGAAGCTCCTCCCCCCGGTCGCGGTCGCATTGACCGTGACAAGTTTTTCGCTGCCGTTACCCGCCCGAGCACAGACATACCCGATCGATTGCGCGATCCTCTTGTGCCTGTCTGGCGGGTGGCCCGCTTCCGTCCCCTGCGCTCGGGCCCGCGCTGAATTCATCCGGCGAATTACACCTTGGCCAGTGGAACCTCCGCTCCAAATCTGGCGCTGTCCTATGGGCGCTTCCTACGAGACTTCTCCTTCATCAAACCGCGTAGACCGCATCTTTGAAGCGTTTTTCCAGAACAACAGCACTGAACCGCGACAATCCTTTCCGGCGCGCGATGCCACTAACCCAATTGGGGTTGCCTGGCGCACTCTAGAAGCACCAGATCACTTTGTTCCCGCAGACCGTACCCTCAGGCTCGTTCAGAACCGCGCAGACATCGACATCAGCGGACCTGAATTCAATTTCGTGCGGTCTATCCGCGTTTTTAATGTCCAGTATGCGAGACAATACCAAGCAGGAAACGAAGGAGATTGCGAACGTAGCGCCAGCGTTGCTCTTGGCACTTATGGAACGCGAGGTGAGTTCGCTTGGCAAAGAACTTCCATCACCGCCCTCCCCACCGCTCATACTGGTCTCGAAAGATGGGGTCAAAATTGCCCCGGCATCTATCACCGCTCAGTATTCGTCGATTGGCGTGACTATGAAGGCCACTACGGCTTTGAGCAGGTGAACTACTAGCGCCGTCAAAGACAGCGTTGGCATTCATCCGTGTTGACCCGGGTGCTCTGAGTTACTCAATCACCGGTCGTTCGCTCCTGTCGATGCCAAGGCCTGGTGTGCGGACTTTTCAGCCATTGGCCTTCCGGGTGTTTGCTGACGCAGCATCCGCTTGCAGGTGCGGCACACTCACCGCTGCGTTGCAACGGATGTCGTCAGAGCGGTCATTGAAAGCCAGTCAGAGGCGCGAGATTCAAACCGTCTTTTCGCCGCAAGCGGGATCGACCATCGAGGTGCGGACAGAGCGCTATTTCGCTCCGGTTGCGCCAAGGTCCGGTCTCACGACGGCTCTTTAATCAACGATCACCACCTGTCCTGTGAGCGCACCCTCGACGCATTTCGCGTATGCCAATCCGACATGATGGGACGAAACCGGTTTGTGGCCGTGAAACCATGCTCCGTAACGCGCCGCGGACACGTCCAGCATGCCCGGACTGACAACATTGATTCTCAACCCGCGGGGCATCTCGATAGCAGCACTCTTGACGAAGCCTGCCAATGCCCCATTGGCGGTCGCCGCATTCGAACCCATTCTGATCGGATCACGATCAAGAACACCGCTCGTCAGTGTGAAGGAACCGGCATCCGAAATGACATCCAGTCCAGCGAGGACAAGGTTCACTTGCGCCATAACCTTTTGCTGAAGACCCACCATGAAGGTCTCTTGGGTCATCCGTGCCAACGGCGCAAAGGTCGCGTCGCCTGCGCAGCAAACCACAGCATCGAAATTGCCGATGCTTTCATACAGTGATTTCACCGCGTTTATGTCGCTTGCATCGACCCGATGGTCCCCACTTGAACGTCCCACCGTGACAATCTCATGCCTTTGCTGAAGCTCCTTGCAGGCGGCTTGTCCAATATCACCACCTGCGCCTACTACGATTATTCTCATGCCTGATCCCTCATTATGTCGTCATATCTTTTCAGCTTTCGATGTGTCTGGCAGCCACCATATCAACTTCTTCAGACGAGAAGCCAAAAGAAGCGACCATGTTTCGATGCGCATCGGTCCCAAGAAACTGTGAAAGAACTGCATCGACTTCATTCAGTAGGTCTGCGTCGTTCAAACCGAAAGCGAACGACCCGAATGCAGGCGGCTTTTCTGAGTTTGGCACAAGGATCAGTTCCAATCCCCATTCCGAGTTCTGCTCGATAAAGCCGCTGTGCGCTCGACCGACACTGGCATAGGCGTTGGCAGAGCCTTCGCAAACAGCTTGCGCAGCTTCGGTATATGTTTCGAAAATTACAATCCGATCTGTGCTGACGCCAAATTCAACCGCTGAGCGATGCTGAAACTGGTCGCGGATAACCGCAAGTCGGACGGCAGAATTGTCGGCAACCGATTGATACCCGCTCAAGCCCAACGGATTGCCCTTTGCCACCAATAGCCCATCGGGTAGCGCCCAGATCGGGCGGCTAAACAATGCGCTTTTCCTGCGCTCATCAGTACCGAAGAGACCGGTGGTCATGCGCCATCGGCCATCCGCGACACCGGGCAGAAGTTCTGCAAACTCCGTTTCTACCGGTTCAAAATCTGCAATGCCAATTTCCGCAAACACATACCGGGCGAGTTCAACATCGCAACCCGTGACGCCGCCTGAAGCATCGACATAGTTGAATGGCGGTTCGATCAGGTAGGCAAACTTCATGGGGCATCCTCTTTGGTGTTCGTGCCATAGCTGGCGATCTTAATGGCAAGGATGCTTTCGCATTTTTCGAGCGTTGCGCGTTTGGCCTTCAGCGTTGCCGCGTGATCCAACAGGATTTGGCGGCGTTCTTCGATATCAGCATCGCCTGCTTTGGCAAGAATCGTGAACCGACGCATTTGCTTGAGTGACATGCCGGTTTCGCGCAGCCAGTAGAGCAGAGTCAGCCATTCGATCAAACGAGGTGTGAACCTACGGTGCCCATCGGCACCACGCTCGATCTCTGGCAGCATTCCCGACTTCTCGTAGAATCTTATCGTATGGGCAGATAACCCACAGGCTTTTGCCGCTTCAGCAATTCTCATCTTCGCAAGTGCTCCTCTGACCCTTGGGTAGCGAGTTAGAGCAACTCTAAGTCAATAGCGAATTTTGAAAAGCTGACCTTCGTGCAGAGTGCAACATCGGTCACTAATGGGATGTACCGGCTGCTTCACCCAGCAGGTTAGGCTTTGCCTATACTGCAAACAGGAGAAGTAGCTATGAAATCAAGAAAGCCAGAAGACGTCGGTGAGGTTAGAGTCATTGGCATCGACATCGGAAAAGACACGTTTCACCTCGTCGGCTTTGATCACACGGGTCATCGCGTTTTGCGAAAGAAGATCAAGCGGTTGGCGTTAAAGGCGACTTTTGAAACGCTGCCGCGTTGCATTGTTGGCATGGAGGCCTGCATGAGCGCGCATTTTGTCAGTCGCATGCTGCGAGAGCTCGGGTTTGAGCCTCGGATCATTCCAGCGATCTACGTGAAGCCGTTCAACAAGGGGCAAAAGAACGATTACAACGATGCGGAGGCTATTGCAGAAGCAGCAATGCGGCCAAACCTCCGCACGGTGACTGAAAAAAGCCAGGATCAGTTGGATTTACAGGCAATGCATCGTGTTCGGTCGAGGCTGGTGGCACGCCGCACCGCCACGATCAATCAGATCCGGGCGTTTCTGATCGAGCAAGGCATCACGGTGCGCGCGGGCCGGCATAGGTTGCAGAGCTCGTTTGAGGCAATCCTTGAAAATCGGCGCGATGAAATCTCATCACGGATGCGCAGCACGCTCCTTGGGCTATATGGCGATTGGCTCTGGGTCGATGAACGGATCAAAGCACTCTCGTCGGAGATTGAGGAGATCAGCCGATCTGAAGAGAACAGTGCCAACGTCATGACCATTCCGGGGATCGGTCCACTTATCTCAACCGCCATCGTTGCCGCCATTGGCAAAGGCGAGGTATTTGACAGAGGCCGAGATTTTGCTGCTTGGCTCGGTCTGGTTCCGCGTCAGTTCAGCACTGGTGGGCGGACAATCCTTGGCCGGATCAGCAAGCGTGGCAACAGCTATCTCAGGATGCTTTTGGTACAGGCCGCCAATGTCATTTTGATGCGCCCCCACCGCTGGGATGCGATCGGCCTTGGCCCGTGGTTGCGCGGGATTGTGAGCCGGATGCCGCACAACAAGGCCGCTGTTGCGCTGGCCAACAAACTGGCGCGCATTGTCTGGAGCATTCTACGCCATGGAAAGAAATACACGGTCGTCGGAGATGAGACTTTAGGCGCGATTTGAAGCGCACGAAGTCACAAAGAAGTTTGCGAAGGAGAAAAGCTTGGAACGGAGACAATACGCCCCCAGAGTCTGAGAGCCCAAATGATCGTCATCGGTCTGGACAGTAATGAGACCAAGGCGCGTGCGTAACCCAAAATGGCCACGGCCCGCGAGCCGACAAACAGGCCGGATACATATCAGCGACTACCGCTAGCCACGCCAATATCTCACTTGCAAACAGCAGCCGGTACATACAAGTGGGCTCTCTTGTTGAATCCGCCGCGCCCCGAACGAACGGCGGCTTTCGCTTAGCGTAGGATTCCACACTCTTCCGCAAACGACCCCAGATAGGTGCGTTAAAAGGGGCGGGGGTGGAGCACGTCTTCCGCGAGAAGGCGACCGCCAAGACAGTAAAGGGTAGACCGCAGCTAGAGAAAGCCATTGATGCGCTTGGTAAAGGTGATGTGCTTGTAATTGCCGAATGGGATCGGGCGACCCGCTCAATGATGGATGGCATCACGATCATTCAACGTATTGCTGATCGCGGCGCAGCGGTGAAGGTTCTAGACAAGCCATGGCTCGACCTGACAACCCCGATGGGCAAGGGTATCCTCGCGTTCCTTTCTGCATTGGCCGAGGATGAAAGAGAGCGGATCACGCATCGTGCAAATGAGGGCCGGGCAGCAGCGAAGGCTCGCGGAGTGAAGTTTGGCCCAAAACCCAAGCTGACTGAACATCAGCGGAGTGTGGCTCTTGAACGGCTTGCAGCGGGTGACAGTTGCAGGGCTATTGCCAAAGATATGGGCGTGGCACACACGACAATTGGTCGACTTGTTAGGTGATTTCCTGTGGCCGAAGATGACAATCTCACCAAAAGGGTTACGAACTGGCTCTTAGATAGGTGAACTCACGGCGAAGCGCAATTTCTGTAGCTACAGTTTATCAGGATGATGATGCTCCCTCCATGAGCTTTGTGCGGAATACTTCTGCGGGCGTTTGATACCCCAGACATTTGCGGGGCGTCGCGTTGAGGCGGTCGCAAATCGACCTCAAGTATCGATTTGTGAATGCCGTCGGATCGGACTTGCGGGGCAGGTAGCGGCGCAGACGGTTGTTGGTGTTCTCGACCGTGCCTTTTTGCCAGGGTGCTTGGGGATCACAAAACCACGGATCAGCGCTAAGACCGTCCTTCATGTGCTGCCACGCGCTGAACTCTGTGCCGCGATCAAAGGTGATGGATTGGCGTGCGTGCGATGGCAGGGATGACAGGCTGTCAACGAGGCCCTCCATGACGGGTCTGGACTGCCTGTCTGGGTTCTTGAGCACGACGGTATAGCGCGTGACGCGCTCGACAAGAGAAGTGACGTTGGCCTTTCCAAACTCCTTTCGGAACATGACCAGATCACATTCCCAGTGGCCAAACTCATTGCGCTCTTCAATGGCATCAGGACGGTGCTTGATGGCCAATTCTTCAAGAAACTGGCTACCGTGGTGACGTCGCATCCCACGCGGTCTTCGATTGCGCCGATGTCGCGGCAGATGCTGGTAGAATTTCTCAGCGCGTCCGTCCTTCGAATACGCATACCGATAGATTGTCTCATGTGAGACACGCATTGGATGACGCTCCAGTCGCATCCGTCCCGCGATCTGTTCTGGTGACCATCCGGCGTCAAAACCGCTGCGCACAGCGGCCATGAGTTTGGGATAAATGATCAGCTTGCGATGGATGGCACGGCGGTCTTCGTATTTGTCCTGAGCGCAGAGCGCGTGATAGCCATTCAGCTCTGGTTGCTCATCAAAGCTCACTGAGTTCCGCTTGATCTCGCGGTAGATCGTCGAGGGGTTTCGACACAACCGATCAGCGATTTCTGACACCGGCGTCTTCGCATATCGCCAGTTGGCAATCTTGCGGCGTTCGTCCAAGCTCAGGTGAGGGTAACAACGGCCCATAATTTAACTCCATGCAATTCAGTACCTTGGTACAAAATTTGCACTTCGTTTGTGAATCCTGTCGGAGTTCTCCAATGTTGAGACTGCGCTAGTAATGAAAGCAATCACTTAGCATTTTTCATTAATGAGACTGAGGCAGGGGCCATAGGAGACCTTCGCGGCGCAGCATTTCCTTGCACCCGCAGCGATGATCATATGGCAGTGTAGCATTTTGCTCCAAAGCAGCCGCTCAAACTGGTCAATCGTGCCGGATACTTAACTGATCATTCGCCGCACGGCGCAAGACCTCACATGTCGCGGACATAGAGCGCATTCCGGGCAGCGTCGTCGATGCCCTCTTCCCCAACCACGTCGAGCGAGTTATGAGCAAGATCGACTCGAAGGGCCGCAGCATGAGGTTGATAACATCCATAGGCACATCGAAGGATTGACAAATGTTCTGCCGTCAATCATACCCCCCCTATGTATGCCAACTGGACCATCTCGGCTTTTTTGAATGCGCTTGCGTGTCTAGCTCTTGCATTGGCATTGGTGATGTCACCGCCGTCCGCATCCCATGCAGGGACCGACATGCATAGTGGTCACCACGCTTCTAGTTCCCAAACCGATCACAAGAACGGTGGGCATGAGCATGGCTCAATGTCATCGGTTGCGGCACATGATGGCTGCGGTTCCATTTCAAAAGCAGAAAATGGTGATGACTCTTCTGGCCAGTGCTGTAGCGGCATCTGCTTGTCAGTTGTGCTAGACAACACAGTCGGCATCTTTGTTGAGCAAGCGACCAGTGGCAAATACTTGACCCTGCATGCTCAGACCAATTCAATTGAGCCTTCCGGTTTCTTACGACCTCCCCAACTCCTGATCTGATCCAAGGCCCGTAATGGGTCTTCGCTTTGCGTGCATTGGTGCGCAAACCCGAAGTTCATCAGTCAGGTAATACTCATGAAAATTCTTCTATCGACAGGGGCATCCGCCCTTGCATTGAGCGCATGTGCTTACGAGCCAACGCCTTTGCCAACTGTGACTGCGCAACAGGCCGTCACAAACACAGCGATCTCTTCGCCCATCAGGTATCAAAACCCGCTTGCGGGATACACATACCGTGGCCCGACCGGCCCCCGTGATTGGCGAAGCGTCAATCAAGAACAATCGGAGGGCAACTGATGCGGATGACCAGAATCCCGCTGGCGGTGGGCTTTCCCCTTATTCTCGGTGCCTGCGCCACGGCGGTACCCGGTGTTTATACAGAACCCAAGGCTGGGTTTGCTAACGTGGCGAACCAGACGTCCGCCGCCATCGGTAAGCGCACCGCTTTCGCGCAAACCCAGACCGAGAACGCCGAGCTGAAAAAGCAAGTGCATAGCATGGTGCACCGTAAAACCATATCAGCGGACACGGCCGTGCAGGTTGCGCTGCTCAACAACAAGGGGCTGCAGGCATCCTATGCAAATGTAGGTCTTTCAGCCGCTGAAGCATGGCAGCAAGCAACCCCCGAGAACCCTATCGTTTCAATCGGTGTGTTGGGCATTGGTGCCGCCGAACTGGGCGTATACCGCGCAATCGAAGGCATGATTGCCACCAATATTCTTGATGCGAAGACACGTCGGCAGCGCGTGGCGCTTGCGGACGTGAATTTCCGCTCGGCGCAACTGTCGGCGGTGAATGACACGCTGACACTGGCCAATCAGACGCGGCAGGCATGGATCAATGCAGTCGCGGCTTTCGAGGCTGTCAGCTACCTCAAACGCGCCAAGGCCACGTCGGATGCTGGGTCCGAACTTGCCCGCAAACTGGGCGAGACAGGCGCATTGAACAAGGCGGGTCAGGCGCGCGAGCAAGCATTCAATGCAGAGTTGGCCGGACAACTTGCGCAGGCGCGTCTCAATGCGACCCGCGCGAAGGAAGACCTGATCAGGCTGATGGGGCTTTGGGGTACGGAGGTGGATTACTATGTCCCCGATGCGTTGCCCGCGTTGCCTCGTTCTGTTGGTCGGGTCACGAACGTCGAAGGTAAAGCGCTACGCAATCGGGTTGATTTGCGGGTTGCGAAGCTGGGCCTTGAGGCACAGGCGGCAGCGTTTGGCCTGAACGACCAGACGCGGCTGGTGACCGATCTCGAGATCATCGCGGGTTTCGAGACAGAGCGTGAAGCAGAGGATGGAGAAACGGAAACCGAGACGACCCCACAGGTCGAGCTTGAGTTCGCAATCCCGATCTATGACACCGGCAAGGCCCGAATGCGCAAAGCAGAGCTGATGTATTTGCAAGCCGCAAATGTGCTTGCCGAGCGGGCGGTGAATGTTCGTTCGGAAGCGCGCGGTGCCGAGACCGCCTATCACGCATCCTACAAGATCGCGCGGCACTATCGCGACGTTCTGGTGCCGTTGCGGAAGACCGTCGAGGAAGAAGGTCTGCTGTCCTACAACGGCATGATCACCAACACTTTTGAGTTGCTGACAGACGTGCGCGAAAAGCTGAGCGCATCGCTGGAAGCAGCAAACGCGAAACGAGACTTCTTTATGGCTCAGGCTAACTTGACTGCCGCGATCTATGGCGGTGGTGCAGGCAGCGCGGGTGCCGGTGGAGAAGGCGCAACACTTGCCGCCGGTGGCGGCGCAGGACACTGAAAGGAAATGACATGTTGAACAGACGTCAATTACTCGGAGCCGGTGCCGCAGGTGCGGCGATGGTGTCATCACAAGCCTGGGGCAAGACCACGAACATGGGCCTGCCGGAAGCGGCCCAGATGGACAGTGCATCGACCGCTTATACACCTCGTCCGTCATCAGGCCCGGACTACAACCCCGTTGTCACGTTAAACGGCTGGACGCTGCCGCACCGGATGAACAACGGGGTGAAGGAATTTCACCTCGTTGCAGAACCGGTGGAACGGGAACTGGCCGATGGCATGATTGCACATCTGTGGGGCTATAACGGCCAGTCCACAGGTCCGACGATCGAGGCAGTCGAAGGCGACCGCGTGCGCATCTATGTGACCAACAAGCTGCCTGAGCACACGAGCGTGCATTGGCATGGGCTGATCCTGCCCTCCGGCATGGACGGGGTTGGCGGTCTCAGCCATCCTGGCATCCCACCCGGCAAAACCTTTGTCTACGAGTTCGATTTGGTCAAGTCAGGCACCTTCATGTACCACCCGCACGCCGACGAAATGGTACAGATGGCCATGGGAATGATGGGCATGTTTGTGATCCATCCCAAGGATCCAACCTTTATGCCGGTCGACCGTGATTTCTTGATCATGCTCAATGCCTTCGACATTGATCCCGGCACCTACGTACCACGGATCATGACGATGACGGACTTCAACCTGTGGACGTGGAACAGTCGGATTTTCCCCGACATTGATCCGCTGGTAGTTAACAAAGGTGACAGGGTGCGCGTGCGCGTCGGCAACCTGACGATGACAAACCACCCGATTCACATGCATGGCTATGACTTCAAGGTGACCTGCACCGACGGCGGCTGGGTGCCGCCCGAGGCACAATGGCCCGAGGTGAGCATAGACATTCCAGTGGGTGCGATGCGCGCCTACGAGTTCGTCGCGGATCACCTGGGCGACTGGGCGATCCATTGTCACAAGTCACACCACACGATGAACGCCATGGGCCACGATGTGCCTACATTCATTGGTGTGAACAAGAAACCTCTCACCCAAACCATCAGACAGTTCCAGCCAGAATATATGCCAATGGGCACGGCTGGCATGGCGGATATGGGCGTGATGGAAATGCCGTTGCCCGACAATACCATCCCGATGATGACAGGATGGGGCCCACATGGGCCAATCGAAATGGGTGGCATGTTTTCGGTCGTAAAGGTGCGGGACGGCATCGATGCGGACGATTACTCCGATCCCGGCTGGTACGAAAACCCGCCGGGCGAGCAGGCGTATGAATGGACAGGCGAATTGCCCGAATTCGCGTCCAACAACAGCCCCAAGACTATCCTCACACCAAAACCAACCTCGACAGGCTGACTGGCCCTTCGATCAATCCTTCAACTAACCTTACAGGACAATACCGATGAAAAACCTACTATTGACGACGACTATCGCTTTCGCCTTGGCTGCACCGGCATTCGCGGCTGGCACGCATGATGGCGGCCACGACGACGATCACGCGGACAAGCATTCGGAAATGATGATCGGCATGCCAGGAGATGCCGCAAAGGTGGATCGCACCATCGACGTCACCATGCGTGAAACTGATGACGGCGACATGATTTTTGAACCGGCATCGCTCGAAATTGTGAAGGGCGAGACCATCCGTTTCAATGTCATGAACAAGGGCGAACTTGAGCATGAGTTCGTCGTCGACACCGTCGAGGGCAACGCAGAACACAAGGAAGCCATGGCCAAGATGGATATGGAGCACGACGACCCAAATTCTGTCCGCCTGGATGAAGGCGGGACCGGCGAAGTGATCTGGAAATTCGCAAATGAAGGCACTTTTGAGTTCGCTTGCCTGATCCCAGGTCACTACGAATCCGGCATGCACGGTCCTATCACGGTCGGCGAAAAGATGGCACAGGCGGATGTCGAGTACACCACCGGCAAAATCAAGAAGATCGATGCGAAGGTTGGGAAGGTGACCATCATTCACGGCCCGTTGGTCAACCTGGACATGCCTGCCATGACCATGGTTTTCCGCGCTGATGAGGCAACGATTGCTAACATGTCTGAAGGTCAGGACATCGAGTTCGTCGCCGAGCGTGTGAAGGGAAAGCTGACCGTCACTCAAATGAAATAACTCAGACCGGAGGGGCCTTGGGTATATCCCATGGCCCCTCCACCACGACGAGCAGTTTGGCGCATTCAAGTACAAATAAACAAAGCGTTGCGGAGTAGATCATGAATACAGCCACATATATTCTTGCACTCTGTCTATCCATGAGCTCGATGGGCACGGTCGCGCAAGCCGGCTCTGGAAAGGGCCAAGAACCTCATTCCAAAGCCTTCGCGTTACCGGACCACGAGCCGATTGGAAAACCGGGTGATGTCGCTTCCATAACAAGAACGGTTGAGATTTCGATCAAAGAAACCGCGAGCGGCTACATGCTGTTCGAGCCGGACGCGATCCATATCGAAAAGGGTTCGGTCGTACGGTTTGCAATCAGCAACCTGGGCGCGTTGGATCATGAATTTTTTCTTGGCTCGTTCGATGAAATTGCTGAACACAAGCAATGGATGCGCGAGCATCCCGACATGCAGCATGACGACCCCAATGCAGTTTCCATCGCAAGTGGGCAAAGTGACGAGTTGGTTTGGCAATTCTCGGCCATGACCAACCTCGAATTCGTCTGCCTACTGCCTGGTCACCGCGAAGCAGGCATGTGGGGTGTCATCATGGTACACGATCATCTTGCCCCAAAATCCAAGGGGTGAGGTTTTTCCAGTGTCGCTCTTAAACAATTATCATGTGTTTGTGCACGATGTATCGGCCGCTTTTGGCTATGACTACAGCGACGCGACACCCGATTGGGTTCACCCGTTCATTCACATCATTCTTGTTCTGACGCCAACCCTGCTTATCAGTGTCGGCTCCTATCTCGTTCTGCGTGGCCTATTGAAGCTCTGGCGGCGGCAGGTGCCGGCGTCTCAACCAGAGCCTATCCGAGGCCTTGATATTGGTCTCTTCAGCACTGTTTTGCGATATTCCAGACGACAACAATCCCAGATGATCATGCTTAGTTTGATTGCCATGCCAATCCTGTATCTGACTTTGGAATTGCCAAAACAGATTGTGAACAATGCGTTGGAAGCAGCCCGCTTTCCGATCGACATTTTTGGCTATGAGGTCGATCAAGTGACCTTCCTTTTATTGCTCTGCGGGCTTTATCTACTGGCGATACTGCTGAACGGGCTCAACAAATATGCCTTGAACGTTTTCAAAGGCTACGTCGCGGAGCGATTTCTGCGCCGTTTCCGACTGTTGATCTATCGGCAATGGCAAAAAGGCGCGAACGCATCCGATCAAAGCGAGATTGTCCCAATCCTTGCGCAGGAAGTCGAACCTGTCGGAGGGTTTGCCGCTGAAGTTTTGACACTACCAATCCTGCAAGGAGGCACGCTCCTTACGATTCTACTGTTTATGTTCATTCAGGACCCAGTTCTGGGCGCTGCGGCGTTGACGGTACTTCCCATTCAGCTCGTCTTGCTGCCCAAGCTTCAGCGACGGGTCAATGTTCTGTCACGGATAAGGATCAAAGAGGTACGACATCTTGGTAGGCAGTTGAGCAACCAACTGCGCGAAAGGCAACCCAGCCCCAATGGATTGTGCTCTGCAAGCGCAAGCTTTCGGGAACTGGAGCGGGTGCGGCGTCGATTGTTTCGTCTGAAATTCTTTATCAAGGCACTGAACAATTTCCTGACGGCACTTACGCCATTTCTGTTCTATTCACTGGGTGGATATTTCGTGATCGAAGGTCGGATCAGTTTGGGTGCCTTGGTGGCTGTACTGGCCGCGCACAAGGACTTCTCGGCACCGCTGAAAGAACTCTTTCGGTACTATCAGACCCTTGAAGACACAAAGATCCGCTACCAGGAAATCACATCCTTTTTCAGCAAGACCGAATTGTTGTCTGATCCCAGACAGCACCCTGGCCCACCAGTGAAAAGCGTTCAGACGCTGGCGCAATCCAGTGATCGCAACCACCATTCTTACTTTGCCCAAGCATCGACGCTCCGGGGGATCACGTATGAGGGAATCTGAGAGAATGAAATCGATAGCGGTATTTTTCGCCTTTGTCGCGTTGATCGCAGGGGCTTGGTACGTCACGCTCGACAACGGTCGCGACGCGGGTGAAACGGCCCTTCCGGAAGGTGCGCTGGCTGCCGTTACCTTGCCATCCAGCTTTTCAGAACAGGAAGAGATTGGCGCGCGTGCGTATGAAGCAAGCTGCGCCGTGTGCCATGGGACCAACGCCAGCGGAAAGGTGGGGGTGGCCCCGCCGCTGGTGCACAAGATCTATGAACCGAGCCACCACGGTGACATGGCGTTTGTACTGGCCGCACAAAATGGGGTTCGGGCGCATCACTGGAAATTCGGGAACATGCCACCTGTCGAGGGGCTCACGAGGGCAGAGGTGTTGAACATCGTGGCATATGTCCGTGCCCTTCAACGAGAGAATGGCATTCACTGAACCACACCCACCCATTCCATCAACACGATAGCAATTGGGCACAAGAACTTGATCGCAACCAGGGAGAACAACGAATGATGTACAAAAATTTCGCACTGGCTGCGTTGATACTGGCTGGAACAGGAGCATTCGCCGATGGACACGCTAGCGGCGACGCAGCGGCTGGTGAGAAACTGTTCAACAGATGCAAAGCATGCCATTCCGTTGTCAGTACAGATGGGGAGGTCATCCAAAAGGGTGGCGCTGTTGGGCCGAACCTTTATGGTGTTTACAACCGGACGGGAGGAACCGAAGATGAGTTTGGAACGAAGTTTCGCGACTCTATTCGAGAAGCCGGAGAAAAGGGTCTGGTCTGGAACGAGGCTGATTTTGTCGCCTATGTTGCCGATCCCAAAAAGTTCCTCGTTAACTTTCTGGACAACGGCAAGGCGAAATCTGGCATGTCATTCAAGTTAAAAAGGAAGCAGATGCCAAAGCTGTCTGGGCATATCTGGTTTCCGTTGGACCGGAGGAAGTTACAGATTAAACACCTTTTCGCCTTCACGGTTCTATTGCTATTCGATGTCTCCATTGTCGCTGCTGACAATGGGACCGCGTTTACAATCCAGTCAGTGACCGCCCCGGTCGGGGCACAAGCTCGTGAACCCTCGCTTTCAACTCTGCCTGATGGTCGAATTGTCATGAGTTGGACCGAACGTGACAATTCCGTCCGGATGGCCCTCTTCGATGGAGCCGGCTGGTCAGAGGCGCGGACGATTCACCAGTCGGCGGCTCTCTTCGTAAACTGGGCCGATTTTCCGTCGGTTGTGGCGCTCTCTGATGGCACACTGGCTGCGCATTGGTTGGAGTCCAACGGGCCTGGCAGCTATCAATACGGTGTCAAGATTGCCTTTTCGTCCGATGAGGGACGAAGTTGGACAGCGCCACTCATTCCACATGACGACGGATCGCAACGCGAGCACGGCTTCGTGTCGCTTGTTCCTGACGCGACCGGCGGCCTGACGGCAATTTGGCTGGACGGGCGCGCATACGACAGCGCGGCGGAGGGCGACCGCTTTGAAAACGCCATGCAGGTTCGGTCGCGGCAGATTGATCCTGACGGTACCATGGGCCCGGAGAGCTTGCTCGACGCACGCGCCTGTACATGTTGCCAAACCTCTGCAGTTCGAATTGGCACGGGTGACATCATTGCTGTCTACCGCGACCGAACCGCAGAGGAAATTCGCGATATTTCTGTCGTCCGGCTGAGCGACCAAGGATGGAGCGACCCCGCGACGGTACATGATGACGGCTGGGAAATTGCCGGCTGTCCTGTCAATGGGCCTGCGGTTGATGCTTTGGGGCTGGATGTTTCAACGGTGTGGTTTACCGGAGCCAACAACGAGGCAAAAGTGCGGATCGCGTTTTCGGGCGACGGTGGCGCACATTTCGATGACCCGCTGCAACTGGATCTGGGAGCGCCCGGCGGGCGTGTGGATGTCGTGCAAATGTCTGACGGAACGGCACTCGCGCTTTGGATGGAGTATGCCCGGAATGGCGAGGCGATTGTCCTGTGCCGCGTGTCCCGCGATACCGGATGCACATCGCCTCAGGCCTTGCACATCAACCGCGGCCGGGAGTCTGTCGGCTTTCCTAGGTTAACGCGATGGGCGGGGGGTGTATATGTCGCATGGACTGGATCGACGGATGGTGCCGACGGAAACACCACAGTCCGGATCGTGAAGGTCATGGTTGCGCCGCCGACGCCCACAGCAGAAAACTAGCTGATAAACGACGTCCTGTGGACCGGTGATCAGCCGGTTAGCCACATTCCGAGCATCACAATGGCCATCCCCATCATCATCAGGTTTTCCGTCAGGCTGACAAAGCCAAGAGGCACATTCGATCCGCCACCGACACAGGCGCATTTCAACTCCCGTTTATCGACATAGACAGCCTTGAACACGCTGATCGCGCCAATCGTCGCGATAAAGAGCGCCGCAGGGGCCGCAAGCGGGGTCAGCAACATGCCCGTCATCAGAATGCCCGCCCCGGTCTCGACCCATGGATAGACATAGGCATAGGGCACCCATTTCCGCGCCAGCAGGTCGTAGTTAAGAAACATCGTCGTAAAGCTCTCGATATCGCGAAGCTTCTGCATCCCCAACAGGATCATCGAAACCGAGATGAACCAACCCAGCGTTTGCCATGTAATCGCGCCGAGGAAGCCGATGGACAGTACAAGCGCCGTCGCGGCAGCCACGGCAAAGAGATAGATCACCGGCTTGTAGGTTGTGGCATCCGGGTCGTAGTCGGTAAGCTTTTGGCGCAAAGCGTCGTAGCCGCCGACCCGCTCGCCCTCGATCCATATCTGCGGTGTGGTCGGGACGTCGTATTCCTTCTTGAAGGCATCCACTTCTGGCCGTTCCCGGAACAGGCGATCATCGACCTCAAACCCCTTCCTTTCCAAAAGCCAGCGCGCCTTTTGTCCTGCCGGACACAGATGGTTCGGCAGCGCCATGCGGTAGAGAACGGCTGTCTTTCCCGTGGCGGCTGTGGAGGGGTCGCTCGTCACATCAGCGACATCGCGGGTGTCCTTGGGCATGATGGGTCTCCTTTGTATCAGGGTTCTGTTCGGGGAGTGCCGGGTGCTGCATCCCCGTTGGCTTCGATGTCGGCGATGTATCGCTGCATTTCAGCAATCTCGCCGCGCTGCGCTTCGATGATCGCATCGGCCAGCGCGCGCACGCGCGAGTCGGAAATGTTCGCCCGTTCGCTGGTCAGGATCGCGATGGAATGGTGCGGGATCATCGCCTTCATCCAGGCGATATCGCCAACCGTGTCCTGAGAGCGGACGAGGTAGAGGCCCACCGCGAATGCAATTACGGCTCCGGCGAAGATGGCGATGTTCGCGCGTCCGTTGGAATACATGCCGAGCATGAAGGCCAGCATGATCACCGCCATCATCCCGCCCATGTAGAGCGCCATCCACATGCGCGTTTGTGAGAAGAAGACATGATCCAGCGCATAGGTGTTGAGATACATCAGCCCATACATCACCACGGTCGAGGTGCCGATCATGGCAAGGAACCTGCCGTAACCGCCGCTTTTCCCGGAGTGGCTATCGTGATGCATGTGTGTCGAATCCATTGTAGTGTCGCTGTGATGTGCCATTGTCTGTCTCTCAAATATACCCATATAGGGTATATAACCAGAACGTCAGCCCATGGTTCCGAACAAACGAGAGTTGCCACCGTGAAAGCGAATAAAGACAAGACACTGGACCGGCTTGCGAGACTGGAAGGACAGGTGCGCGGCGTGGCGGGCATGGTTGAGGCCGACCGCTACTGCATGGATATTTTGGCGCAGACCTCGGCGATTCGTTCGGCAATTCTTGGTGTTGAAAAGCTCATTCTGGAAAACCACGCGGAGCATTGCGTCGAAACCGCAATTCAAAGCGGCGACCCGGAAGAGCAGCGGGCCAAGTTCGACGAGCTGATCGGACTTTTGCAAAAGGCGTCCCGGTGAACATCATTGAGGGTCTTTTCGCGAAGCAGCAGGACTGCCAGACCGATTGCCAGCACCATGGCCCCAAGGACTATTCCGGCCACGAGTGGCAGGCCAAACATCATTGCTCTTCGATCTCATCGTGACGGGAGCGAACTTCATCCGGCCACGTCGATTTGATGTAGCTGAGGACGGCGATGATCTCGTCATCCGTCAGAACGCCCTCGTAAACGGGCATGTTGGATTCATAGTCGGGATCGCCGATCAGAGCGCCGGTCCCGAATTTTGTCAGGCGGAACAGTGTGTCGCCGTCATGGTGCCAGGTATGTCCGCTGGCGTCATGCGGCGGCGCGGGCAGCCGTCCATCCTCTCCCGGCGAACGCCAGTCTGGTTGCCCTTCGAGGTTGACCCCGTGGCACGACGCACATTGCGCAGCGTAGACTTCGGCACCGAGAGCGACAGTTTCCGTGTGGTCGGGCCTCAACGTAACCCGATCCGCTTCAGCCGACCCACTGCCGAAGGCGAGGACGGCGACCCCCATGAGGGCCGCCCCTATCCCGCCAATCAGAACGAGCCTGTTCACAGGCCCGCCTGATAGAAGACCTCGCCTTCACCGGCATCGCCGCCGAAAGCCATCACATCATACCGCGCTGCTGGATCGTTTCCCATGCCGGGAGAGCCGCCGGGCATTCCCGGCACGGCGATCCCCGCGATGTCCGGGCGCTCTTCCAACAGCTTGGCAAGGGCCGCGAACGGCACGTGGCCCTCGACCACGTAGCCGTCGATCATCGCGGTATGGCAGGCCCACATCTTTCCGGGCACGTCGTTGTCCAGTTTGACGCTGGTGACATCGGCGGTATCCGTGACCTCTATATCATAGCCCTCTTCGCGGGCCAGAGCGACCCACGCGCCGCAGCAGCCGCAGGTCGGGCTTTTGGTCACGTGCATCGTGCCGTGATCGGCCATATCGGAATGGCTGTCTGCATGAGCCATCCCAACTGCACCGAAAGAGGCGAGGCCGAGTGCTAGGGCGGCGGCAGGGGCGAAGGTGAATATTATCTTGATTGGTTTCATGTCAGTTCCTCTCGACTGAAATACGCACGGGCAAGGCCCGCTCAGGTGTGGTTGCAAGTTCAGAGTCCGCGCCCAAAGGGACGGGAAACGCATCACACCGCGCGGGGAGGGTCTAGAGGACCGGAAGGTTCGATTCCCATCAGAAGCAAATCCGCGACAATGGACACGTCCTCACAGGTAGCGGGCGCAGTATCGTTCAAATCAGCACCGGGAAGCAGTGCAGACAAGGCGTGACAGGTCTGCGCGCCCTCGGAACTTTCCGAACAGCAGACTGGCTGACCGTCAGCCACTTCGCCCACCGAGGCGTGGCTATGCTCCACGGCAGCCATATAGCCTGCGTCCATCCCGCCCGAAACCGAAGCGGAGATCATTATCATAACGACAAGGAGAACCCGGAACAAAACCATGCCAAATACCTACATGGGGTATATGGGTGTTTGCAAGCTGAAGTCGCAACACATCCTGTCGCGGATCAGTGGGCGTGCGCATCTTCCCCGCGCGCCATCATCAGGTGATGCGCGCTGTGATGATCCTGGCTTGCCATCAGGCCAAAGAACCCGAGGCCCCTGATCCTCGCCGCGACCGCCGGATCATCGCTGGTCACGATCAGTTCGACAGTCGACACGCTCTGTGTCACATCGACAGTCCAGCGGGGATCGTTCGCAAGTTGGCCCGCATGGGCGGGAACCATCCGCCGCAGTGCTGCAAGCGTCTGTGCGTCGCCAGTCACGATCATGCGCAGCCCGCCATCGACAGGCTCCTCTTCCACTTCGGTGAAGCTCACCAGCCGGTCCATGTCGACCAGATGATCGCGCAGGCCACGAAGATCGACCTGTGACCAGTCCGTTGCGGGATCGGCTTCCAGAAGAGTGACAACCTCGGACAGCGCGGCGAACGCGCCTTGGCCAGGCTCGGTCAGAGCCGTTCCGTCTGCCTGACCGTGTGCTGCATGGTTTGTGCCGTCGCCATGACCTGAATGATCGGTTTGCGCGACCGCGAAAGCCACTCCCCCGATCAGGATCGCCACTCCCAGAATAACCTTCATCTGCATACCCGCCCTCCATCTACACAGCCGTCTCACCCTAGCCAAAGTAGAACAACGCGCGTATGATATCTATCATGTCGGGCTGGAAACATATTTTTGACGATGCGCCTGTCCGCGAGATCGAGGCGGGCGCGTATCTGTTCCGGCGCGAAGAGTCGGTTCGATCCATGTTCCTGGTCCGATCAGGTGCGGTCGCCCTGGAACGCCCGCTGGAGGACGGAACACCACTGACGTTGCATGTTGCCACCCCCGGCACCGCCTTGGCTGAGGCCTCGCTCTTCGCGGCGGCCTATCATTGCAATGCGGTTGCAAGATCGACGGCCACGATTGCCAGCTTGCCGAGGGCAGATTTTCTCGCGGCACTTCGAAACGAGCCGGATGCCGCCCTGAGCCTTATCGAAACTCACGCGAAAGAGGTTCAAGCGCAGAGGGCGCGGATCGAGATACTGCGCCTGCGCCGCGTGGCGGACAGGCTGGACGCATGGCTGAACCTCCACGGAGAGCCGGAAAAAGGCGGCTGGATCGAAGTTGCCGATCAGATCGGAGTTTCGCCCCCTGCGCTTTACCGGGAACTGGCGCGGCGACGGAACTGAAACAGTCGTTTTTGTCGTCCGTCGCTCCGCTACCGAAACTCATAGAAGACTTTTTACACAACTCCAGTCCAATACCCTCTGTTTTATTGGCGGATTTTCTTGTTCGACTGGAAAAATGGACATTCCTGCGAGCTGCAGCATCCGACAGTTTGGCTTTTCTGCCGCCTTCCGACGCAAGAAAGGCAAACAACCGCTGCGTAATGGCGAACGGCGGAACCGCTCGCCAAGATAGGTCAAATGTCTATCCGCTCTGCAATGCTTAGAGCATCTTCGAGCTCGACGCCAAGGTATCGAACTGTGCTGTCGACCTTGGTATGACCAAGCAGCAACTGGACAGCGCGGAGATTACCGGTTTTCCGATAGATTTCCGCGGCTTTCGTCCGGCGCAACGAATGTGTGCCGTACCCACTTGGCTCTAACCCGATTGCCGTCACCCAATCGCGGACAATTCGACCATACTGTCGTGTCGAAATGTGTGGGCGATCGTGAAATCGACTTGGAAACATGAATCGGCAAGCAAACATCTCCGGTGCTTTGATCCAGCTTAGTACAGTTTCGCGTGTGTTTTCCGTTAGTTCAAACTGTACGGGTCGATTTGTCTTGGTTTGGATAACAGAAACCCGCTCGCGCACGCGCTCATCTTTGACCAAATCTGAAATCGCGAGTTTGACCAGATCGCAGCCGCGCAACTTGCTGTCGATGGCGACATTGAACAAAGCCAAGTCTCGTAGATTGCCAGCAAGTTCGAACCTTGCCCGGATCGCCCAGACCTGTTTTGGCAGCAGAGGTCGTTTTTGGCTCAACCGCCCCGAGCGTGCATGGATGGGGGTTATGAAGAACACAAGGAGAACACGCGGCAAAGTGACCATTCGCTGCGCCACGCATGAACTGGTAAGGAGCGGACGAAGCTGCCGTTGGGCACTGTGTAGGAAAAGACCGCTTTGCTAAGCTATGAGACGTTTGCCATCGTTGATTGACGACTGCCGTGCTCTTGGTGCTATTGAAACTTTCACAAATTAGGGGCAACCAAAGACGGGTTAGTCGCTGTTTCAGGCAAGTGGTCATTTAGTTTTTGTCCAATTTGCCAGTGCGACGAACCATTCGACAAAATTCAATGCCGCCCGCGGCGTATTCTTTGAATAGGTTCCAAAATAGTAGGACTCTGTGTTGGTCGCGATGTCAGATAAAACGATTAGGTCACCTGCTTCTATCTCGTTCCTAAACGTATCCACCGGGCACAATGCTATCCCGTGACCAGCAATGGCGGCAGTAAACAATAGGTTGAAGTCTTGATAGACAGGCCAGTTGTCTCCTCCTGTCCATGGTGCATGTGCCGCTGCGAACCAGTCCCGCCATCCTTTTCGGCTTTCATCATGTAGCAAGGGCACTGAAATGAAGGCATCTGGCGTGTCGAAAGGGCCGTGCTCTGCCAAGAATTTCGGGCTGCATACCGGCTTGGTAAGGCGCGAAAAAAGTTGCTCGGAAACGACTCCGTCGGCATCTTCTTTGCCAAGTGTAATGAGGACATCGATCCCGCTTTGCGAAAATTTCTGATTTTCTGACGCATACAGGACCCGGAGGTCAACCTCCGGATTCTCAGCTGTGAACAATTGCAGGTTTGGGACAAGCCATCTGCTGGCGATAGATGGAATACACCCTACCGTCAGCGCTTGTTTCCCGCCAAGTGCTTTTACGCGGGTACATGTTTCTGCAATCTCGGCAAGCGCAGGCGAAAGGTGTCGAAACAGCGTCTCACCTGACCGGGTCAGAGCGATACTTCGTCCCTTTCGAATGAACAGCTCAGATTCGAACCATTCCTCCAATCGCCGCACATGGTGACTGATCGCAGCATGTGTGACGAACAGTTCATCACCCGCTTCGGAAAATGATAAGTGACGCGCAGTGGCCTCAAACGCGCGCAACGATGTCAGAGGGGGCGTTTTCATTGTTATTTTTTTCTACATCAGGTGTGAGATTTGATCATTTGATTGGGCTGAACTTATTGGTGATGCTGTATTAATCTCTGCTTTCTAAGTCAAAATCAAGCCTGACTCGACAGGTCAACATTAGACGCGGATTCATGAGAAAGAAATACTTACAAATGGAGCGCGCATGTTCGTCAGAACACTAAAGGAAGTCGAAACGACGGAAAACTTCGTTCATTGGGGCAATGGCACGAGCCATCGACTGCTGACTGAGAAGGACCAAATGGGCTTTACCGTTTGTCATACGGTAGTTCGTGCCGGGACTCAGTCTGAACTGCATTACCGTAACCACCTTGAAGCTTGCTACTGTATTGACGGCGAAGGTGAAGTTGAGGACATGAATGGCAGGGTATTCCCCATTCGTAAGGGCGACATCTATGTGCTGGACGAAAACGATCGGCACTTTTTGCGCGGCGGCAAAAAAACGGACTTGGTTTTGGTGAGCGTTTTCAACCCACCACTCACGGGCACGGAGCGTCATAATCTGAACGATCCCTCTGGGTCGGCCTACTGACACCATTGCAAAACGCCGTGTGAATAAGCGGCATTACAAACATCAAAAGGGAGTAACACATGACACATGTGATCAAGAAAGGCGTTATTGGAGCCTTGCTTTTGAGCGCAACGCAAGTCGCGGCTCAGGGCACCTTGGAGGATGGCACTATTCAGGTAGGGACTGACCTGACGTATCCGCCCTACAACTATTTCAACGACGGGGGCGAGCCGGCCGGGTTTGACGTCGAGTTTATGTCAGCCATCGCCAAGAAGGCAGGCATCGAGGCTGAATTCCTCGATACCCGTTTCGAGAACCTCATTCTAGGCGTGAACGGGAGTCAGTTCGATGTGATTGCATCGACACTATATGTGAAGCCTGAGCGCGCGGAAGTTATAGACTATATTCCTTATATGAAGACCGGTGTTTCAATCGCGGTGGCGGCTGACAGCGGGAACTCTTATTCTTCTCCAGAAGACCTTTGCGGTGCGGTGGTCGGCTCTATCAAAGGAGCTGCTTGGTTAGAAGAATTCGCCGCCATGAACGAAGGCGTTTGTGCGGATAAACCCATCGACTCGCGTGAATTCCCAACGTCGCCGGAAGTGACGCAGGCACTTCTGTCAGGCGCTATCCAGGCACAGGTCGAAGATTCTGCCGTGCTCGGGAACGCCGTCAACGCGCTGGACGGGCGGATTACAGTTTCCTCCGAAGAGCAGTTTTATTCGGTAATCGTGGGGCTTGGCGTCCGTCGGGATAATACCGCTTTAGCCGATAGCATTCGAGCAGCAATTTCTGAGATGGATGTCGACGGCTCGTATCAGGCGCTCTTGGACAAATACCATGTCGATCGCCCGACTGAAGCAGAATTCATGCAGGCCGTTGGTCAATAACACCTCCCTATCGGACCAATGCGACAGTGCCGCGCCTAGGATGGCGCGGCATCTTTTTAGAAAGGCACAATCATGGAATTCAACTGGAGCTACCTTTTCAGTCTCGCCAGTTTCGAGGATTTTTGGACAGCATCGCTTTTGGTAGCATGGCTGAGCATCCTAACTTGGACAATCGGTGTTGGGGCAGGATTTTTTGTGGCTTTGGCAAGAATGTATGGCCCGTTTTGGCTTCGCCAATTGGCGGGCACGTATATCTGGTTCTTTCGTAGCCTTCCCCTGCTTGTCCTGCTGATCTTCGTCTACAACCTGCCCCAATTGGTGCCAGCCTTGCGCCCTATCCTGTCTAACCCTTTCTGGGCAGGGTTGATCGCCCTCGTCGTGAGCGAAACAGCCTATATTGCCGAGATCCATCGCGGTGGTCTTTTGTCCATCGACAAAGGTCAGGATGAAGCCGCGCATGCCCTTGGGATTCGTTCGTTTGGAAAATACCAGAAGATCATCGTACCTCAGGCTTTCCGCGTGGCGCTTCCAACTCTTGGGAACCAGTTTATCACTATCGTTAAGCTGACCTCGTTGGTCTCGGTCATTTCGTTGGCTGAAATCCTCCTGATCGGGCAGCGTCTCTATACGCGAAATTTCCTCGTCATTGAAACGCTTGTCGCAGTTTCATTCTATTACGTTTTGATTGTGACGATCTTTACGTGGGTCCTTGGCTGGATCGAGCGCCGGATGGATGTAGCGCGCCGAACACCAGGTGAGATTGAAATCCAAGCGCCTAAGAAGGCTGCGACTGCTGCAACATCAACCCGTTTGGTTGGCGCGGATGCTGTCATAGAATTGAAAAACGTAACCAAAGCGTTTGGTCAAAAAACCGTTTTGGATGACATTTCTTTGGACGTGATGTCGGGCGAAGTGGTGAGTGTTATTGGGCCATCTGGTTCAGGGAAAACGACGCTTATCCGAACAATCAACGCACTTCAGGATATTGATTCCGGTTCAATTCGCTTCCACGGAGACGACTGGATCGACACGGAGCGTGGCTACAGGCTGGTTCAGTCTTTCCACCAAGACGTTGTCCATCTTGGAATGGTATTTCAGTCATTCAACCTTTTCCCCCATAAGACCGTTCTGGAAAACATTGTGATGGCACCGAGCTATCATGGCATGGGATCTACCGCAGAGCTTGAACAGAAAGCGCTCGACACACTTGCCAAAGTTGGGATGTCCGTACACGCGAGAAAATATCCACATCAACTCTCAGGCGGTCAAAAACAACGCGTTGCGATTGCGCGTGCCCTAGCGATGGAACCCAAGGTGATGCTTTTCGATGAACCAACATCTGCTCTCGACCCAGAGCTTGTGGGCGAAGTGCTTCAAGCAATTGAACTTCTCGCCTCTGAGGGCATGACCATGGTGATCGTGACCCATGAGATGCGCTTTGCAACTCGGATCAGTGACCGCATTGTCATGATGGAAGACGGGCAAATGGTGGCCAAAGTGACGAAGGAAGAACTGTTTGCAGCTGCCCCCGACAGCCGCATCAAAAAATTTATGGAGCAATCTGAGGCGCATGGATGATCTCGAGTGCATCCAGACGACCCTGCAAAAAATCGAGCGCAAGATGCGCAAGTGTGAAGCACGGGGACAATTAGTAAGTTATATTCCACAGCTGGCTCGCGTGAATCCAGAACGATTTGAAATGTCAGCTTGTCTGGCCAATGGCGCGTAAATTTCTGTTGGAGATGCTAAGATCCCTTTTTCGGTCCAGAGTATCTCAAAGGTTTTCACGCTCGCGATCGCTTTGGGTCGGTTCGGCGAGACGATCTGGCAGCGTGTTGGGCGCGAGCCCTCCACACACGTTTTCAATTCGGGACAAGAACTTGAAATGCGACGTGGGAACCCACCCAACCCGTTCGTCAACGCGGGCGCAATAGTGACCACTAACGCGCTCTTGATGAATGGCACACCGAAGGAAAACCTCGCGGAGAAAGTCAGCTGTCCTTACTTGCAAAGGCAATAGCCTGGCCCACTCGATCAACAAGGTCTCCTTAAAACCGAAAGTTCTCGCCCCGAGAGCTGCCATTTGCCGCTCTGCAGAAAGTCGGAAGTATGGGCTCTCCCAGAGCCTTTGCTGCGCTGATCATCAGTGACCGGTTCTGGAAACATCGCCTTTCGCTGCACTGCGGACCAACTGGCATCATGCGGGACTTTGCTGCCGTTCTCTGCGGTTACGCCAATGGCTGCCTCAACCATTGATTCTACCATAATGCTCTGTATTTCTGGCTCGCCAAGCCAAACGGGATGTGCTTTTCTAACCTCATGCTAATTGATCCAATTACCCTCTTCGCCTTCTCGCTCGCCGTCATCGTCTTGGCACTGACGCCAGGCCCCGATCTCTTCCTGATCGTTGGACGGGGGCTGGCGCAGGGACGCGCGGCAGCGATCTATACGGCACTAGGCTTTTTTCTCGCTGGCACCGTTCAAGTGCCGCTCCTTGCTCTGGGCCTCGCGACCCTGATCTCCGAGAATCCCTTCCTCTTCGACCTGATCCGTTATGCGGGCGGGGCATATCTTATCTGGCGGGGCGCGAAGATGCTCTTTGGCCCGGTGCCTGATCCTTCAGGCGAGGGTTGCGTGGTAGTCTCGCGAGGCGAGGCGCTGCGCGAAGGGTTCGTGGCGAGCCTTGTGAACCCGAAGGGCCACGCTTTCATGCTGGCCTTTTTGCCGCAGTTCGTCGACCCTTCAGCAGGTTCGGTCGCTTCTCAGTTTGTCATCCTTGGTATTGTAATGCGCGCTGTTGCTCTCGTAGTGGAGGTGACGCTGGCCACCTTCTCAGGCACAATCGGAGCTGTCCTCCGCCGTTCACGTCGCGCGCGCACTATGTTGGAGCGTACGGCTGGCCTGCTGATTGTCGCTATCGGAGTCCGGCTCCTTTTGCTTGAGCCGCCCGAGCCGCGAGGCACCCAGTAAGATCCTCTCTAGAGCATTCCAGATTTGTCGAGGCTAGCGTACGTGTTAGGCCAGCTTTTTCAGCAAGGCCCATCAAACCAGCAATAACATCGGCCACGTTCTCGTCGCGTATCGCGTAGTATCTGTGGCGGCCCTGCCTTCTCTATTGAAGAATATGTACCTCTGTCATCTTGCCCAGATGCACACTGGCAGTCTGTGGGGTAACACCCGCCTCCGCTGCCAGTTCGGCAGCGCTCAGAGCCTTTCCTCTCATCAAGACCGTCAGCATTTTTGCCCGTGCTGGATCACCGATCCGCGCAGCATTTCTGGCGATGTCAGGTCCCTCTTTCGTGCAGCTTTCATATCAAGGAATCGCGGCATTTCTGGATGTCAGACGACTGCATCGCGGGACAAAGGGTGATTTCGCTGCAGTTGCGCGAATGTTTGCTTTGAAGGGAAGCTGTTCAGAAGTTAGCGCTGCCAGTTCATTACAGGCCAGTGTCGTCAGATGATGACTGACGGGCGGATCACCATTAGCCAGAGCAAAACAACAATTGCGGAGAACGCCGGAACGCCGCATGCAAACCATATTCGATACAGACGATCATAGCGTGGTGTCAGGGCAATACCTAGCTGTACAGACATCTGGGCCTCATCTCGCATTTTGGCCTGTATCCAGACAACCGGCAGCCAGAACAGCCCGATAAGAACGTAAAGCGCCAGAGAAAGAGCCAACCACCCATCGAAAATGCTCCACCCCAGATGCCGCATCAAGAGATAGCCAGTGATCGGTTGCGCGATGGCTGCTGTCGCGGTGAATATCATATCGGCAACAACGACCACGGATGCAGTCTTAGCGACAAAGGCGGGGTCCGCCGTGCGGTGCGCCATCAACATAAAGAATGCAATCCCCGTGCCGGTGCCAATCAAGATACAGGCACCAAGAGCATGCGCTACCCGAATGAAGTCAGCCCATTCCATTATCGTGTTTCCAGCACGGCGCGTGCCACAAGAGCCAAGACAATTGTTGGTACCACCTTGACCAATGGGCCAAGTGGATCGATCCAGAGTGATGGAACGGTCAATGTCGAAGCGGCCAGATAGAAGACACTCACGCCGACTGCTGTCCAACACGCCGCGTAGGCATACTTGCGAAGTGAGAATGCAATCCCTATCACAATATCAATCACAGCCCAAAAGAGAACGCTGGCCACGGCCAATCGTTTGGACCAGCCCACATTTTGCAGAACTTCGGAAGCCTCGCTTACTTTGACGATGCCGATCACGCCCGACGCGACCCAAAACAGGCTTAGGCAGGTGAAAATAACCGGCACCAGTAGAGCCATACGCGCAAATAAGCGATCTTGCGCGCCCACAGATGTTCGGCTCAGCGTTTGGCTGAGTGAGGTTGCTGAAGGCACTTCAAACCTGCTTAAGTCCTCTGGCGTGCCTTGAACTCCTTCGGTCAGCACTTTCACAGCCGTTGAGCGTAGGGGAGAGCGCCAGCCAAACCATGACAACAAGTCCGCCAGCTTTGAAACAGCAGTAACGGCAAAATCAGGTAAGACGATTTCAAACCTTGCAGAGTTAAATCCAAGTCTATGGCGCATTTGTTTAACAACCTCGCGCAAGGAATGCGCCTCTTCTTCCACCAGATCGGCTTCGAACCCATAAGGGATCGTCCCGTTCGCTGCGGCTGCTACCACGACAGCAACGTCGTCACGCGAAATTGTCTGTATCTTCGCGTCCGGCTTGGCAATCGGTTGAACCCAAGGAAAAGCCGCCAACATCCTGAGCATGGTTGTGCCACCATAGGCATTTGATGCTAGGATCAAGCCAGGACGAAATATGTGCCATTTCCCGCCTGCTGCACGAATCGCCGCATCACCCCGACCTTTGGATGCCAAAAAGGGCGTCGAGGCATCAGCTCTTGCCCCAACTGCCGAAATCTGGATTAAGGCGACATCCTCCGCAACACAGGCGGCGGCAAGCGCCGAAACAGCATGATTGTGAAGTGCCTCCAGATCATCATCAGGGCCGTCTTGCAAAGCGCCCGAACAGTTCACTACTGTCCTAAATTCACCCAAAACTGCCTGCCATGCAGTGGCATCAGCGAGATCTCTGATATCATGTTTGATCCAAGGGATATTCGGCAGAACCCGTTTCGCTGTTTTAAGATCTCTCCCAAGGCCTGTGACTTGATAGCCTTCCGCGATTAATCTCTCTGTAATGCCTTGCCCGATAAGTCCATAGGCCCCGATAACAAGAACATTAATCGAAGGAGATTTTACTTTGGTCATTCCGTGCCTGCTTTGCCAGCTAATTCTATACTCTAAGAGATGCAGACATTAGCTGCACTGCAGAAATCCAGCAAGAAGGCCGAAATGCTCTTCGCTCATCTCAAACACATTCTCGGGCTGGGCCGGCTCCGGCTTCGAGGGCCCTGCGGTGTGAGGGACGAGTTTACGCTCGCAGCGATCGCCCAGAACCTTCGAAAACTTGCAAAGCTAAGACCCAAGATCGCCGAAACAAGGATCGCGATATGATCGAACCGGCAAAACAACAGACCAACAAGCCGCCCAGTACAACGGGCGGAACAATAAGCCCGCGACCGCCGCTGCGAGGCCGCCAACCTCCCAAGTCACGGCGACTTCTTCAACAAAATAGGCTCCCTCGAGACCTTCGCTACCATCAACTCCAATGTCCGGTCTGCTAGCAGGCCCTCTCCATCAATCTTTGCTGGCTGCTACCAAACAAAACCTATCCGATGTCATTTCTTCGGATCCGCGTGAGTGCGTCGAAGTCGATTTCTTTCTTCTGTTCTTCATCTATATCCGGCCAGGCTTCCGACACCGGCTGGGGCCCGTGGACGTCCCACATCACCGCATGCGCGCCCGTAGTCCAGCAATATACCCAACCAACAATGCTGTGCCCATCGGTTCCGATCAGATTGGCGATCGCGACGCCTTCACCATTATCATCGTCCACTGTTTACTAACTTCCTGCACTTTGGCGCTGCAATCGCGGCAACGTGTTCCCAGGCCTCGCCTGCACAGCATGACGCAATTGGTGGATGTTGGCTGGCTACTCTTCCTTGAGGGAGCTCACTGCACGTGGGGACGTCCAATGCGGTACGTCCCAAAATTTCTTTGCTCTTAAATCCTGTGGTCGGACTCCGTGGCGGCTTCGACGATCGCCAGAACCTCGAAAGGGTCAAATCCAACGGCACGGGACAATGCGATAAGCTCAACGACGTCAATCCGGCGTTCCCCGCTCTCAACACGGGCAACGAATGACTGGTGGTGTCTGAGCTTGACTGCCAGTTCTTTCTGGCTGAGTCCTGCATTATTACGAGCGTCGACCAACGCCTGGCACAGAGCCTCCTGTCCTTTGCTTCTGATTGTTTTCGCCACGCGTCACATACCTTTTGTGACGTCGCTAGCGGATGAAATCTGTTATCTAAAAAGTAGATATCCGAGGGTGTTGTCGGTGCCTGGTTTTCATTGAGTGCAAGGCTGATGCACACCCAATCGCCCATCAATCCCCCACCCGTTCCAGAAATCGCCCGTAGTCTTGACTGACTTCGCGCGCTTCTTCGAAGGCACGCGCCCGCTCCTGGTCGAGGCAGCGTAAGTAATCCTGAACGTCTGTGATGTAGATCTCAAAGTCCCGCCGAATGATGTTTGCATAATCCCTGGCCGCTTGCGAATCGCTTGGGACGAAAGGCGGGACCGGAGCGAGACAAGATGCCGCTTGGCTTGCAGCCGGAGCGAGCGAAATAATAACCCAGAATTGCATGCGAATAAGCTGCCGCAACGTAAGATTTAAGTATTGACATATTTTCTTGATAGTCGCCAACGCCCATGCCTAGTGTCTGAGTGACCAAAATACAGTCAAATCTTCGCAATACATCTTGCGGTTGATAATATACTATCGTAACTCTGGGCTTCAAGTAGAAATGCCCGGGTGTTGCGCGTTTGAAGAAAGCGTGAACCGGGCCATGAACTGGGACATCGAAGCACCAAATGTGGTTACGGAAGCACGTTTCCGCGAACTCGTGGAAAGTGGCTATAGCGCTGAAATCCTATGCCAGGAGTCGGCACACAAGAAGGGCCCGAGTTATTACGGGGTCTGGATCATGCGCGTCATTTCTGACGATGGCATGGAGAAGCTGCTGGTCACCGCCCGTACCCGGACGACCTATAACGACATTAAGATCCGCGAATTCAAAACCATCACGGGCGTGGTCTCCTTCCTCATCGGTATCGGCTTCTCCCATGCCGATGTCCCGCTCGAAGAGGGCCAGCGGACGACACATAAACTGGCGGCAACCGATAAGGGCGGCAGCCAGTAGCCTTCTCCTATTCTGGTATCTCGCGGGTTCGGCCGACGCGCAAATGGTGCTGGTTATGGAGAGCGATGGCTCTCTGACCCCGTCCCGCTCCCAGAACAGCTTTGCCCAAAATTACAATGACGGCATCGGACAGGGTTCGGCCTCAGATAATCTCATAATTTTTGATGACTGGTACGCTGAACCAGAAGACGTTCAGACGGCAGCCCTCTCGCGGCCTGCACCCCTGCCCCGCGCCGATGTTCTCACGGCCATTGAGGCCACCGCACTACGCTACGCAGGTCATCCCGGGCTGCGCCGCGCGGAACTCTCGGTTCGCGATTGGCTAACCCTCTACCGAGCAAATATCGAGGTCGAGAGTGCCTACCGGCAGGATGCGGTCTCGAGCGCCGGTGCCATCGGCCTCGGCCAATTGATGCCAGCGACGGCGCGCAATCTCGGTGTCGACCCGCGTGATCCGCTGCAGAACCTCGACGGCTCCGCCCGCTACCTTGCGATGATGTTGGAGACGTTTGGCGATCCGCACCTGGCGCTCGCCAGCTACAACGCCGGACCCGATGCGGTCCGCCAGTATGGCGGCATCCCCCCCTACAGAGAAACTCAGAACCACGTGGCCCGTGTCATGGCCGTCGTGGCCCGATTGGAAGGATCAAATTCATGATGTACCAACCTTTTTGGAAATCACTCCTCAAATCACTCATCGGCAATGTCACGAGAACGCGTAGTGCGGTAGTGCATTGGCGATACCGTATTTTCCAAACAAGTTGGATTTCAAACCTATTCGTCGCCTCACTGGCGCTCATTCTGCTCTTTGCAGAACCGGCCCTCGCACAAAGCATCGATCTCTCCCCGATCCAGAGCCTGTTGCAGGGTATCGTCGATGCGCTGACCGGCCCGCTTGGCGTCGTCATCGCCACACTCGCCGTGCTCGGCGTTTTCTTGAGCTGGTTCTTCAATATCATCGATCTGCGCCAAGCCCTCTGGGTGCTTGTCGGCATTGCCGGTGTTGCTGCCGCCCCCACCATCGTTGCCGCGGTCTTTGCCGGTGGCTGAGCGTTCGCCCCTCTTTCTCGGCCTCGTGCGCCCGCCCAAGCTTCTGGGCCTGCCCATCATGTACGCGATGGTCTGGCTCTTCGGATCTGTGCTGCTTTTTGTCTGGGTTCAGCACATCGTGGTGCTGGGCGTAGCCGCTGTGCTCTACCCCGTGCTTTGGAAGGCCGCGGATTGGGACCCGCGTTTCATCGATGTGATGATGACCGCGATGCAAGAGACGCCACCCACGCGAAACCGCAGCATCCATGGCGGGGACAGCTATGCGCCCTAATACAGCACCGGATGACGCCCTCGATCTCCAGACCATGACGCCGGACTGGTATGCGCGCGAAACCCGCCTCGCGCACATGCTTCCTTACGTCAGCCTGGTTGGTGACCAAACCATACGAACCCGGGTGAACGAGCTTTTCCAGTGCATCCGGCTCGATGGGGTCAACAGTTATACGACCGATGATGCCTATCTCGACAAGGTGACCGCGCTCTTTGCCCGGATCATCGCACAGCTTGGGCCGGAGTTCAGCTACTACGTCCACAAGGTCTCCAAGGCGATCACGCAGGACCTCGAGCCCGTGCGCGAAGACAGTTTTGCCGGAGAAGTCGACCGGCTGTGGCGCACAAAACTTGAAACCAGCGGGCTACGGGACAAGACGCTTACCCTTACAGTCATTCACCGCCCGCCCCCCAAGAGCGTCCTGCCCTTCCTTAATCGCAGCGCCCCGGACCGGCTGAAGGAGGCGACCGAGAAACGCCTTCGCCGATTGGGCGAGGCTGTGAGCGTGTTCGTGTCAGGCCTGACGGAGCTGAATCCGCGCGTGCTCACGGCCAAAAGCGGCGAGTTGATCGGCTTTCTGGGGGCGCTCAACACTGGCCAGGAGTTGCCACTCTATCCCGCCAATACCTACGGCTTTTTGTCTTTCAACGTGGCCAATACCCGCGTGACGTTTCAAGGGGATCACTTCGAGCTTTCCGAAGGCGTGGTGGGTCGTCGCTTTGGAAAGAGCTTCACCATCGGGGAATACTCCGAGGCCACCTCCTGCACCATGTTCGACATACTGAACCTGCCCGTCGACATGATCGTCACGCATTCTTTCACGCCGATCAATTCGAACCTCATGGCGGGCCGCATCAAGCGGCAAAAGCGCCAGATGCAAGCCTCCCAGGATGCGGCGCTGTCGCTCATGGAAGCCCTCGATATCGCCGCCGATGATCTCGAAGCCAAGCGTCAGAGCTTTGGCGAGCACCACATGGTCGTGACGATCTTCTGCGATACGCTGGACGAGCTACAGACACTGAGCGCCGAGATCGTCAACGCCGCCGCCGCCGAGGGCGTGAAGATGATCGGCGAGCGGGTCGCGGCCAAGGCGCATTACCTGAGCCAGCATCCCGGCAACCAGCCGAAGCGCGTCCGCGCCAGCGCGATCACCAATCGCAACTACGCGGATTTCGCGGCCTTCCATCGGACTCAGCTCGGCAAGCCTACCCAGAAAACCCCCTGGGGCCAGGTCATCACCTACCTGCCCACGCCGGAGCAGAGCGCTTACCGGTTTTCCTATCACGAGCAAGGCAGCCCCGAAAAAGAACCGACCAGCGGGCATACCCTGATTATGGGTCGGCCCGGATCGGGTAAATCAGTGCTCTCAGCCTTTCTCATGACACAGGCCCGTCGAGCAGGGGCGCGGATCTTTGTCTTCGATTACCGTCTCGGTATGGAGATGGCGGTCCGCGCCAATGGCGGGCGCTACGCGTCTTTGAAAGCCGGGCAACCCACGGGCCTCAACCCGCTCTGGACCGAAACCGATGCACGCGGCACTGCCTGGCTCTCGGACTGGCTTGCGACCCTGCTGCATCGCGCCGACAAGCCGCTCACGCCGGCCCAGACCAATCGCATCCAGGAAGTCGTCCGCCAGAACGCGCAGGCCACCAACCCGGCCCTGCGGAACTGGCGGGATTTCGCATCGCTCTTTGTGTCCACCGATGATGGCGGCGATTTGCATCAGCGCCTTCTCGAATGGACCGAAGAGGGCCGGTACGGCTGGATCTTCGGACAGACGCTGGAAGACACCTTCTCTCTGGAAGGCGATGTGGTAGGCTTCGATCTCACCGGCATTCTCGACAGCGAGGCCGAGAAAGAACGCATGGCCGTCCTCTCCTATCTCTTCCGCCGAGTCGAACGCGAAATAGAGGACCGCCGCCCCACGATCATCATCATCGATGAGGCATGGAAGGCGCTCGACAATGCCTATTTCGCCGAGCGGCTGTCGAACTGGCTCGTGACCGCGCGCAAGCAGAACACCGTTGCGGTAATGATGACGCAATACGCCAGCCAGCTCGAGCGCACCCGAACCGGCAAGACCATCGTCGAAGCGGTGCCCACACAAATCCTGCTTCCGAACATCCGCGCACATGCCGCCGATTACGCGATGCTGAACCTCTATGAGAAGGAGCTGGACGTGCTTCTCAACACCGGCAGCGACAGCCGCCTCGCGCTCATCCGCGATGATCAGGGCTCCATTGTCGTAGATGCCGATCTCAGCGCCCTCGGACCCAATCTCACCATCCTCGGCGGCATGGAGAAAGGCGAGGCGCTCGTCGGCGCCGATTACCGCGACCGCCCAGACTTCTGGAGGCTATCATGACCCGCATTTTGTTGCTTCTCGCCAGCCTCGGCGCGCTGGCCTCCTGCGCCCAGTACCAGGAACCGCAGGTCAATTGTTTTACTTTCCTGGCCTCAACGGCCCCCGTCGCGCCGGATTGTACCTTCACGCCGATCGGCGCACCGGTGGGCGACATTGAAGTCTAAGCTGCCTCATATCCTAGCCCTTTGCCTGCTGCCCAGCATCGCCTTATCCCAAGGTGTGCCGACCAATGACAGTGTGCTGACCGTACGCGATATCATTGAGACCGGCGATCGCGAGGCCGACCTCGCCATTCAAGTGGCCAAGCTTGCCGTGCGCGAACTCATTGCCGAGATCGAGCGCGAACAATTAGCCACCCTGCAGCGTATCCTCGATGCCCAGACCAGCTTTGGCGGTCAGAGCTTGCCAGCCATGGTCTCTGGTCTGGAAAGCGGCAGTGGCGATCCGGACCGCTCCGTCGAGGCGGTCTATGGCACGGACGAAATCGATCCCAATCCCGGCGGTGCGCAGATGTTCGGGGATGCGGCAGAAAACATAGAGCAGCTCATCATCCGCGTCGCCCAGGAGACCAGCGGCTTTGCGGGCGTGGGGCGCGCCGGACTGTCCCCCGTCCAGTGGCGCGCGCTCCTCCAAGCGCTGATCTGGCAGGAAAGCCGCTTCACGATTGGCGCCCGCTCGCCGGTCGGCGCCTTTGGCCTCACCCAGATCATGCCCGGAACCGCCAGCGATCTCGGCATCAATCCGGAATACTATGACAGCCCCTACCTTCAGGTGCATGGCGGCGCGCGTTATCTCGCCACCCAGCTCAACACCTTCGATGGCAACATCATCAACGCGCTCGCGGCCTATAATGCCGGCCCCGGCCGGGTATTTGAGTATGGTGGCGTTCCACCCTTCACTGAGACCCAGCACTACGTCCAGGTCATCCCCGAACGCTACAATCTCTATCTGAGCCGCATCGGCGGGATCGAAGCGCTCGGCACCATCGATCCGGCGCTTCTCGCCAATGCGAACCTCTCAATCACGGGGCATGGCGCGGCCTTTTATGGCAACAGCTCGCCCGCCGCGATCAGGCAAGCCGCCCTGCGTATTACGGATATCGTCGAGCGGATTTCCACGACGGAAGACGTGCAGGAAAGCATCGCGCTCAACACCTATGCCCGTGCCGAACTCGTGCGCCTCGTCGCAGCCCGCATCCGGCTTCAGGCGGCGCGCACCCGCGTCCTTTCCGCCGAAGAGCTGGCACAGGCCAGCGCTCGAATGGCCGAGGGTGCATTCATGGAATTCACGATCAGGGAGATTGAATGATGGGACATTTACTCATGAGAACGGCCTTGGCCACGACGCTTGGGATCGGTCTGCATCTTGGCACCCTGTCCCCTGCCTTTGCACAAGGCGTGCCCGTCGTCGACACCCAGAACATCGCACAAAACATCCAGCAGCTCCGGCAGATGATCGAAGACGAGATCCTGCAAAACGAGCAGCTGACGCAGCTCCGCGAACAGCTTGCGACACTCACGGATCAACTCGCGGAGCTGCAACGAACCTATGAAGCGCTCACCCGCCTTGCCGAGCTTCCAGAAATCATTCGCACCGAGATGGAAGACGAGTTGAACGGTCTGCTCGACCAGGAGTTCGGCGACATCCTCGCCACCATCGAAGCCATCAAGACTGGAGACTTTTCAGGCCTCTCCGGCTCAGGCGCGGGCGAGATTGAAACCCAAATGGACCGGGTCCTGGCCGATCTCGGATTTGACGATGACACGCTTTCGGAAATGGCCACGAGCGGCAATCCGGGCGCCAATCGCGTGGCCACGCAAGCCACGACTGGCGCCCTCGTCTCAGCGGCGGCCCAGAACAGCTATGAAGATGCAGGCCAATCACTCGAACGCGTCGACCGCCTCGTCGGCCTCATCGACGACATGGACGAACTCAAGGAAAGCATCGATCTCAACACGCGCGTGACGGCGGAACTGGCGATCGCTCTCGTCGCGATGTGGCAGCTCGAAGCCGTGCAAACGGTGGGAGATGGCACCGGTGGTGTGATCGATGCCGCCACAATCGCCGAGGAGCAGCGCTTCATGGATTTCACCCTGCCGGACCTGCGGGCTGACTGATCGTGAGGGAATGAGGGGTGGCTACTGAACAGGAAATCATCGAGGAAGAACTGGTCTATGGAGCCCTGCGCCGTGAACGGCTCTGGCAACGCCTAGGGCTCATCGGCTTGATTTTCGGCATCCTCGGATGCCTGAGCGCGGCGGCTGTCGCGATCCTCGACGTCGACCCTCCCCCCGTCGTCGTCCCTTACGATCCCGCCACCGGCTTTGCCCTGCCCGAGGCGTCTGTGGGCGCGACGTCGGTCACAGCCAACCAGGCTATCATCGAAGCGGAAGTCTTCCGCTATGTGACCGACCGAGAAGTCTACAATCAGCTCGACAATGATCTGCGCATCCGTAGCGTCTTGCGCCGCTCGGACGGTGCGGCCGAGAGCGGGTTGCGCCAGATCTGGAACAGCGCCAACGAGAACTACCCGCCCACGGTCTATGGCCCGAATGCGCGGCTTGATGTCGAAATCCTCAGCATCAATCGCATCGGCACCAACCGCGCCACGGTCCGCCTGCGCAAGCGCCTGACATCAATCAATGGCGCCCAGACCGGGCTCTTCACCGCCACGCTTCTCTTCGAGTTCCGCCCCGAGACCCGCCGCTCCATCGATGAGGTCTGGACCAATCCTTTCGGCTTCACCGTCCTCGAATATTCCATCCGCTCCGACAGATTGGAGAACTAGTTTGATCAGTAAGTTCTTTGTTGCTGCCCTACTTGTCTTGCTGCCCGGCCTCGCCTTTGCCGAAGCCATCCCGCGCGGCGGTCCCAATGACAACCGGGTGCGCTTGGCCACCTATCAAGAGGGCCAGGTCTACCGCCTCAGCGTGTCGCTCACCCATGTTACCACGGTCGAGTTCGGGGAAGGCGAGAGCATCCGCTCGATCATTGCGGGCGACACGGAAGGCTTCGAGATCGACGGGGTGCCGGGTGGCCAGGCCTTTGCGATCAAGCCCGTCGCGCGCGGTGTCCATACCAACGTGACCGTCTATACCAACCGGCGCAGCTACTATTTCAATGTCCAGGAGACCCGCAGCCCGACCTTCTACGTCGTGCAGTTCCGCTACCCCGAGGACAATGCGCGGCCCACGCGTGCCATCGCGGCCCCAGCGCCAAACTACAACTACGGCGCCAGCGCACGCACCGAGTTCACCCCGACCCGCGTCTGGGATGATGGGACCTTCACGTATTTCGAGTTCCCGCGGAACGCGCCGGTGCCGGCGATATTCCGTTACGCCAATGGCCGTGAGCGGACGGTCAACACGCAAGCGACCGAGGACGGCGTGATCCGGGTCTCCGGGGTGAACGGGCAATGGGTTCTACGGATCGGGGAAGAGGTGGTCTGCATCGAGGCCACACCACCTACGGGGGTGGGATCATGAGCGACACCGGAAACGCGGACCTCGAGAAACGTCTCGCCGCCCTCGAGCAGGGCAAGGGCGCAGGTTCGCCCCCTGCCCCAAGGCGCTCACCGCTGCTCGCTTTGGTCGTTGTCCTCGCGATCGGCGCGGGCGGTACATTGCTCTATGTCCTGTCCCAACCCGAGGAAGAGGAAGCCCTGCCCACGGCGACACCGGACGTGTTCCAAAACGAAGGCGACGGGTTTGGCGCCATCGAAACTCTGCCCCCACCCGAACCCGAAGTGGTGCTGGTCGCACCCGAACCGGCGGAACCCAACGCCGAGCTTCTGGCGCAGCTCGCCGCCCTTCAGGCCCAGATCGAAGAGTTGCGCAATGCGCCCGAACCCGTCGTCGAAGAAGATACCGCTGCCGCCGAAGCCATCGATGCGCTGACAGCGCAGATAGCCGCCCTGCAAGCCGCGTCACAAGCCGCGCAACAGCAGTTCCGAGACGAACTCACAGCCCGTGATCGGGAATTGGAGCAACTCCGCATGGACCTCGAACTTGCGCAGCTTGAGGCAAACCGGCCCCTTCCGGCACCCATCGGTCCCACAGAGGACGAGTTGCGTGCACGGGAAGAAGAACGGCTCCGCCGCGAGGAGGAAGCAAGACGGCTCGCGGAACTTGAACGCCGCGCGGCCGAGGAACGTGCGTTTCGGGAGCGCCGCATCACATCGCCCACCATCGCCTTTGGCGGCACCTCGGGTGCAAATGAAACCGCGCTGACCGAACGCACCTTCGGCGAGGTGACGGATTTTGTGCTGAACGGCGCACTGCCCACGTCGGTGACGCAAGCCGAGGTCATCGCCAACCCGTCCAACACCATCATCCAGGGCACGATGATCCAGGCCGTCATGGAAACCGCCCTCGACAGCTCCCTGCCCGGCCAGACCCGGGCCGTCGTTTCCGAAGACGTGTTCAGCTTCGATGGTTCCCGCCTTCTGATCCCGCGCGGCTCACGCCTGATCGGGCGGTATCGCTCAGGCGTAGATATCGCGCAGCGCCGCGTTACGATCGCCTGGGACCGGATCATCCTGCCCGACAACCAGACGATCCAGATCAGCTCCTTCGGGGGAGACGAGCTTGGCCGTTCAGGTGTCACCGGCTTTGTCGACACTCGATTTGATGAGCGTTTCGGCTCTGCGGCGCTGATTTCTCTGATCTCCGCCGCGCCGAGCGCCGCCGCTGCAAATGTTCAGGACGAGACCACCGCGGATGTGCTCGAAGACGTGGGCGATGATCTTGCCGATGCCACGGACAGCGTGATTGGCGACTATCTCTCCATCGGCCCCGTTATCTATGTCGACCAGGGCGCCCGCGTCACCGTAATGGTCGACCGTGATCTGGAGATTTTCTAACGCATGTCGCTGAGCTATCTCCAGACCTCTCTCGACCGGATCGACGCCGCCGCACGCGACGATGTCATCGAGATCTGCATCAACCCCGACGGCAGCTGCTGGGGAGAATTCCAGGGCGATCACTTCATGCGAAAGCTGGACCAGGCGCTGACCGCAACAGAAGTCAAAGACCTGGGCAACCAGATCGCCTCTTCCGCCAATACCACCATGAGCAAGGATCGCCCTATCGTCTCGGTCTCGATCACCTACAAGGGCCGCCCGATCCGTGCGCAGGTCATCACCCCGCCCGCCGTGCTCTCTGCCATGTCGATCAGCCTGCGGTTCTTCTCGAGCCTGCCGCTCGATGGGATCGCGCTGGATTTCCTCTATGGCAAGGAACGCAAGCTAGAAGAACTCCGCCTCGAGAAAACCCGCGAACTTCGAGAGGTCGTGGCTGCAGGCGTCATCGACGATGCGCTGGCCTTCTGCGTCGACAACAAGCTCAACATGATAGTTTCCGGGGGTACGTCCACCGGCAAGACCGTCGCCGCGCGCAAGATCCTCTCTCATGTGCCTGCCGAAGAACGCATCATCACCATCGAAGAAGCCGCCGAGCTTCTGCCGACCCAGCCCAATGCCGTGACGCTCATCGCCAATCGCGACGCGGAATTCCAGACCGCCGATGTGCTGCTCACCGCAACGTTGCGGATGCGCCCGGACCGGATCATCCTCGGCGAGGTGCGCGGCAAGGAGGCGATGACTTTCCTCGAGGCGATCAATACCGGCCATGGCGGTTCCATGACCACCCTGCACGCCGAAACCCCGCAACTTGCCGTGCAGCGTTTAGCGATCGCGGCACTCAAGACTGAGATCCCGATGACCTATGCCGACATGATCCAGTACATCGAGAACTCCATCGATGTAATCATCCAGGCCGGTCGCCACGACGGCAAACGCGGCATCACCGAATTCTACCTCCCTGGCACAACCGAGATTGGAGCTTCCCAATGAAGACTTTTGAATATGACATCCTGTTTTTCCAGGTGAAGAAGCAAAAGGACTACGACGCGATGCGAAGCGCCTTGAATGAGCGCGGCGCGGAGGGGTGGGAAGTCATTACAGCTGAAGCCGGTGACTACGGCTACACCACGTTCTTGAAGCGAGAATCTTTGGCGACGAAGGTGGCTTCAGAATGATGCGGGTCGTTGCGACGGCAGGCTTTCTCGTCGTTTTCGGCGGGACCGCTGGCGTTGCTGAACGGAACCTGATCCCAACCCTCGAAAACCATCCGGATGTCTGTCCCGACCAGCCTCCAGAGCCACAGTGGATGCAAGACATCGATGTACGCGAGTCCCACAAACGGCTCCTGATCCAACAGATCTATCGGGCGCAGAGCATGCAACGCATCGTTGAAGCCCAAAGCTGTGGATGTTCGACGCGATATCCGTCTTGGGAGGCAGCTGAAGGCGTCTTCGTCGAGCATTTCGCCGCAACTGAATACTGGGACATCGTGGAAGCGACGTCAGAATACCGACGGCAGGCAAATGATCTTCGGCGCGAAGCCATGCCAATCTGCGAAGATGCTGGAAACTGGTAGGGTTCCATGAGTGTCGTCACCTACTTCGTGGAAACGGCTGAAGGCTATCTCAATGCCGCTGCCGAAACGCAATTTGGCGCGGTCGCCGCAACAGTCGGAACGATGCTCGTCCTCGGCACCACACTCGTCGTCATTCTGGTTTTCATCAACACGATCTACCAGTATCGCGCCATGGACGGGCGCACGGCCTTCTGGCTCGCTGTGAAAATCGGACTGATAGGCGCATTTGCAACCAACTGGGTACAGTTCAACATCCTTGCTGCGGCGATCCTGAGCGGGATCGACAGCATTGCCGGATCGCTTGTGGCCTCTGTCGGTGGCGGATCACCGGGCCCATCCGGCACCTTTGCCGAGGAGTTCGACGACCTGATTGCAGCGCTCGGAGACTATCTGAATGCCGCGGGATCTGAACTGAACTGGATGGCCGGTGCCCTGCTGGACACCCTCGGGGTTTTGCTGCTTTCGATCCTCGGCGGCTTGGCGGCGTTCATCGTCGTTGCGTCAAGGCTCATGATCGCTCTACTGATCGGGATTGCACCGATCATGATCTTCCTGACCCTCTTTGAAGTGACCAAGGATTACTTCGCGCGTTGGCTTTCGGCGCTGATTTCCTTTGCGATGTACCCTATCGTCGTGGCCGGCGTGTTCGCAACCATCACGGGTGTCTCGCGTGCGCTTCTTGCTGAGTTGGGCGACCCGGAGGGCGCCTCGAATATCGGCGCGCTCATTCCCTTCTTCATGATGGTGCTCATGGCAAAGGGCTTCATCATAGCAACGCCCTTCCTGGTTCGGGCGATTTCGGGAAACATCATGATGCCAGCACTCTCAGCCGGCTTCGGAGGAAGCTATGCCTTTGCCCGAGGGCTTGCAGGCAGCCAACAGGTCTACAACCGCTACGCCATCGGAGGCGCCACCGGGGCCGAATACGCAGCTCTGCGCGCGCGTCAATTCTTTGGTGTGCAAGCGTTGCCAAGCCGACCCAATACTGCGGGCGGGCCAACCGCCGCCCCGTCCGGCGACACAACCGGAACAGGCGCTCGAATGCTCGCGCAGCTTTCAAGGTTGGGTCGTCTGGGGAAACGGTAGCGGCCGATTGTGTTGAAAAACTCGAAAATCTAACCCGTGCATTTTTCTGCCAGAATCCGTGGCGACGGCCAACTTTAGACTGAGCACCCAATGGTGCCTCTGAGAGCCTCGGACATTGCCAAAGCTGGCGTCAGGCCGACCCCCTCGATGAATTTTTGGGAGGGCCTTCTATGGACAAGTTTTACATCCTTTTTCGCGAAAATTGGAGTTTTTCAACACAATCGGACCAGAGCTGCCGTTCGTTCTACAGTCTCGATGTCGCATTGCAACTCGGCATAGGAGACATTCGCTGCAAGTTAGGTTCAACTAAGATTCAGTCTTACTTCATGATATTCCTACGGAATATGGTCGTCTTTCGCAGGCAGCATCTATAAGCATATGTTTATGAAAAGCGAAAACCCGCGAGGACCTTTTACGGCTGTCGCGGGCATCTAAGAGGTTGAAGACCTAACTTTGTCTTCGATTGCCACTTTATATGGCGAAAAACGCCAAGATGTCAAGAAAAACGGTCTAGATCTCAAAAGGACCGTACGGAGCGGTAAGGCATTGGTTTCAAATATTATTTCGCAAGAACGGCTAACAAAATACCTGAAGGCAGCCGGACACGACCAAAGCCGAGCACTGACACTCTATGGGTGGAACATTCAAGTCAGTGAAGCCTTTTTCCCGGTGCTTGGTGCATCTGAAGTTTGTCTGCGCAACATCGTCTCCGCGAAGATGGTAGCCCTCTATGGGCAAACTTGGTGGGACGATCCCGTTTTTTTGGCCCAGATCAGGAAAAACGGTACGAGGATTGTCAAAACAGCCCGCGACAAGCTGAAAACCCAAGGCGCTGTCACATCAGGTGGTATGACAGCCGAACTCAATTTTGGCTTTTGGGTCAATATGCTTCTTCCTCGCCACGAACCTGTGTTTTGGCCAGATCTTCATGTTGCCTTCCCTGATCTACCGGCGGCTGTCACCTATGATGCCCTCTACAGAAGATGTGATGCTGTCCGCGAATTCCGCAATCGTGTGTTTCATCATGAGCCGATATTGCATCGCAACATCACCAAAGAATACAGCCAAATCATGGAACTAATCACTTGGCTCAGCCCTGACAAAGCCAAGTGGATCAAGCCATATTCACGTGTCATGACGGTCGTGCGACAGAAGCCCAAATAGAAGTATCTTCGAAGTGAAGCAGCGTTCTCTGGGTGCCATCACTAAGCTAGGAAAACACTTTTCACATAGTGCCCAGATCCTTCGACGAGAGCGCGGGCCGTTAAGGGCAGCTCTTGTGTAGCACGGGTGACATCATCCAGCCCGATCTGCTGAGCGCTTTCGGGCACATCAATGCGGACAACGTTTTCCTTTCCAGCTAGCAAATAAGCTTGCCCAAGTGCGTTCTTGGACTGCGCTCTGAATGCAGCGAGAAATGGAAGCGCAATGGCCCAGTCTTTGAGCCCACCGTTCTGCGCACGCTCACTCAGGGAAAATGTCTCCTCACCAGTTCCAATGGACAAGATGCGTATGTTTTCGAAAGGAACGTCAAAGCAAGCAACTGCATCAACTAAGGCATTCATGATCGGATTGTTTGCAAAGAGACCACCATCGACCATGATATAGCCGTCATTTTGAACCGCGGGAAACACTGTAGGTGCTGCGCTGGTATGCAGTGCGATTTCTACCATTCGCTTGTGCTGATCCAATGTGTAATCAGGGTGATGCGGTGTTTTGTAGATAAACGGCTCTCCGTGCAGCCCTTCAAAGCAGGGTATGACACATCGGATCTGCGCTGCGCCAAATAACTCGTCACCAAATTCCTCGCTGAGCGCAGAACGCAGTATTTCTTGGTCATGCTTTGGTTTGCTGACGGATTTGACCAGGCGGATCAGTCTGTCGGTGCCGATCAAGGGTGGAAAGATTTCCTCACCTTTGTCGAGATATATGCGAAGTGCATTCTGTGCAGTCAGTCCCTTGGCTAAGGCAAGCGCAATGATCCCGCCTGTCGATGTGCCTGCAACCATATCGAAGTGGCTCGCGATAGAACTGCCTGACAGGAACCGATTTTCAAGTTCTGCAAGGTACGCGGCTGGAAAAACCCCGCGGATACCACCTCCATCGATGGACAGTATCTTGAATAGACGATCTTGCGGCCATGGCTGTTTAATGCGCCTTTGTTGAATGGTACCGTCTGAGCGGCGCGGTTTGATTTGGTTCATTGGGCTTCCTCCAGATCAATTCCTTCTGAGGGGGGTGTTGGGTGTCGACCTCCGCCAGTCCAACGCCCCGTCATCAGCCAAAGTTCGTAGCAACTAAGCCAGTCCAAGGTCCAAAGCACGATGGTTTGTGAGATCAACATTGAGCCATCCCACTCATCGGTTCTTGGGTCGTAGAGACACAGGGTTGGATCGCTGGCAGGTGGGTAAACATGTGGAAGTTGTCCCTCTTCATTATCGGGAAGACGGATCAACTCAGGAGTAAGAACTCTGACATTCGGTACGTCAAAAAGGCAATATTCGATACTAACTTTATACCGCTGAAACTGTGGGCGAAGTTGCCCGACCCATCGGACACTTTCAAAGCACTGCTGACGTGGTTTGAGTGAGGGCCAGGTTACCTTCATGGCGGCAATCTGGTCCTTGATGAGGATCGGGCGCGGCTCCATCAGATCTTCTTTCCGAAGAAGGTATGATCACGCCCAGAAGCAATTACTTTTGAAGATCTCACAACCGCCGCGCTAGTGGCCGCAGCAGGAATGATGAGCTTGCCGGTGCGTGTGTATTGCTGAGAACTGCTTTTGATCGAGTACCCGATCTCATCGGCGATAGCATCGGCGGCGCGTGTTACGACCTGATCCCCAAATTGACTTCGCATCCATTCCATCATGTGCGGAGGCGACATCTGACCGCGCTTTAGCTGCTCCAATCCAGCAACCAACTCTTTGAGTTTTTTGGCATAGTCATCTTGCTGACTGACGCTCTCGGGCCAGCGATCTGTGAAGACATCCAACTCATGGCAGGGATTGTTCACTTTGATTAGTTGCCCATAAAGGGATGCGTTTTCGATCTCAACGATCATGAAACTTGCTTGGCGGATGACCATATCTGTCAATGACGTATTCGGTCGTGCCGCCGCTGCGGCGTAGAACGACAATAAGATCGAGGGCGCGACGCGTCCTTCATAGTCCGCAAACTGAATGTTGCGAAATCGCTTGTGGAGTTGAAGTGCCAGGGTAGCGGTATTCTTGACGACGAACTCAGTTGGTTCTGGGACATCGTCGACATCCGCGTCAGCACGATAGTTGCTCTTGTTCAATACTTCCCAACGCTTGGCAAAGCTGTCCACGACGCGCTGCTCAATGGGTGTTCGATCGCGGTAGTGATCTGCAAAGCCGTAAGCGTTCATAGGCACCATGTGGTCGTCAATTGAAGCCACTGGGCCCTTTGCATGACAAATATGGCTTTGGCGGTCGCAGGTGCCTATCTCTCGGATCGACGGCGAAATGTCCAAATGCATGCCATCTTGATAGTACAGCGTGACGCAGCGCGTCTGGCGGACGACTTTCAGTCCTCGATATCCTTTGAGAGCCTCTTCCAACTCTATCAAGATCTGCAAGGGCGACATGAAACGAAATCGACCACCTAACTGTGCAACGATGTCGAGGTCGTATTCGTCATCAGTGCCTTTGGTCGAAATCGTGGCGTCGATGGACATCGAACCTTGTGGGTAGAAGTGTTCGATTTGGTCCTTGAAGACGCTGGACGTCGATTCAAGGTGATTGCGTACCGCTTCGTAGCGGTCGACTGCCTTTTGATGCAGGCTTGGTGGAAGTTGGATGCTGAAAGCAATCTCAGCAAGAAGACGATCTACTGGATCGTTAAAGGGGTCGATGCCAAGCGGCGGGTTCATCATATTCAATTTTCTTCTCCATGTCGGATTCAAGGGCAGTTGAGCTGCGGATTTTCATGTTGTCCTCCCTAGGTTTATTCACGATAGATTTATACCGAATATCGCTACTCCGAACATATACAATCTTGCGATCCAGAGTCAAGGGTGCTACGGTTCGCCTACACCGAACAAGACCTTTTGAGTGGATGAGCCATGCCCCCCAAAGCCAAATTTGGTTCGAGAATCAAAGAATTGCGCACAGAAAAGAAAATGACATTGGACCAGTTAGCTGCTGCGACAGAGTCCTCCAAGAGCTACATTTGGGAACTCGAAAACAAGAACCCACCGCGACCATCAGCAGAAAAGCTATCAGCCATCGCAAAGGCGCTTGGCGTGACCGTTGACTACCTGTTCGGTGCCGATGAACAGACAAAGGCCGAAGCTGAGGACGTGGCCTTCTTTAGAGAATATTCTGAGATGCCTGAGCAGACGCGTATTCAGTTGCGTGCCATCGCGAAAACACTGACAGCAAAGAAAGAATGATTGTGCCGCAAAAAAAGCTGTCTCAGGCAATAAAACAATCCAACCAAATCACTCTGATGTTGGACCAGGTGCTTGGAAGTGACAGATTTGATCGTGGGCCAGTCGACATCGCAAACCTTGCACTAGAGTTCTCGTCTCACACCGCGCCAGAGTCGCCAATCCGTGAGGTTTTGGAGTTGGACATCCCAGGCTGTATGGGCGCGCTTGTCTACGGCGAGAGCAAACCGCGCCAATGGACGATTGTATCCCATACTGGCCAATCTGACGGACGCAAGGCCTATACCCTTGGTCATGAATTTGGTCACTACGTTCTCCATAGAAAGCTGATCGATGAGGACGAAAGTTTCGATGGGGGAATCTGGTGCGACGAGAGCAGTGTCTTGCGTCGCGAAGGCGTAGACATTGAGCAAGAAGCAGATGAATTCGCGGCTAATCTATTGATGCCGCTTCATGATTTTCGCAGGCAGATTTCAGCAAAGACGGTCCCGAGTTTCGACGATTTGAGCACAATCGCAAAAAGATATGGCGTTTCTCTCACTGCTGCGACACTTCGGTGGCTTGAATACACGGAGACTCGGGCCCTGCTTGTTGTTTCAAATGAGGGATATGCACATTGGGCAAAGACCAGTAAGGCAGCGTTGAAGACCGGCCACTTCATCAAGACACGAAACACCATGTACGAGCTCCCGGCTTCTGCATCCGCTGTAACTCAAGACTTTCGACAAGAGACAGCCGATGGAATTAGCCAACCCGCAGGTGTGTGGTTTGATGAACCAGTGGTGGAGATGTGCATTACTTCAAAACGGTACGAACAAGAGATGACGCTGCTACATCTTCCGCGCAAAGAACCTGTTCATCACGCAGATGAGATCGAAGAAGACGCATTCGATAAGTTGTCTGAGCCTTTCAGACGATAGCCATGTCACTTATTGTTTTGCTCCTGCGCAGCTGGCCAACGAGCTGAGATCGAAGCGCCCAAGTTTTCTAAGGGTCTTCTTTGCTGCAAAGGTGCGCTTGCTTTCGCACTTGCAGCGAATTCACACTTTACCGCCTGCCCTACAGACATACCATCCTCGCCACCCTATCGAGCAACCAGCTTTTCGCCATCCCCCTCTCGCAACATCGCTTCCATGTCGTCCAAGCCATCGACTGCAGAGCGCATTTGCGCCTCACCCGCGGCGCTCGCAGCCTCCGCATCCGCGACGTGGCCCCCAAACTCCATCTCCATCTGCCGCTGTTCCTTTGCGACGACAGCTTGAACTACAGGTGCTGTCTTCTTTTTGGCGACATCGGTTTGCCCTGAAGAATTGCCACCAGCAGCCTGGCGTCCGGCCACCACATCGGCTTCAGATCCACTGGGCCCGTCCGGCGGCGGTGTCATCGGCATCGCGCGCATGCTCAGCGGCAGCGTGCCTTGCAGTCCCCCTCCCCCCAGTTCCGGAAACGGCAATTCGCCTGATTGCGCATCGTGAATCGCCTTAAACAGCCGATCGTTAAAATACTGGATCCGTTTAGCACGGACAGGCATTTGCGCATCGATGACCATGACGATCTCGTCGAGCGGCAGGCGGCGCGCTTCGTCTTCAGGGAGCAGAGAGCTCTCTTCGGTCCGTGTGGATTGGCTGCGTCCCTCAAAGGGGTTCTTGCCGATGGACTGGGAGCGCGTGACGACAGTCTTGGTGGTCTTGCCGACAGCCTTGCTCAGCTCCTCGACGGTCTTTTCATCGGAGGGCGTCAGGTAGAGCTTCACGCCCGCATTCCCCTGCAGGGCGCGGCGGGTGTTCTCGCCGTAGATTTCATCGAGGGCGGGGATGGTTTGGGTGACCACGGCCAAATGGCCGCGATAGGTCCGCAGGGTCTCGATGCTCTCGACCACGATGGGCATCTTGCCGAGGCGATTGAACTCGTCGAGCATGATCATCACCGGCCAAGGCTCGTCTGGCCCGGGATCCTTTTCCTGCATGGCAGAGAGGAGATCGGAGAAGAAGAGGCGGATCAGCGGCGCGAGCGGCTTCACCATCAAGGGCTGGACCACGAGATAGACCGAAAAGGGCTTCTTGCGGATCGTCCGGAAATCAAAGTCTGACACCGCCGTCGCCTCATCGATGGCCGGGTTCTGCCATTGATCGAGCCCCGAGGTCATCAGGAGCGAGACATAGGAGGTCAGCGTGTCGTTGTTGGTCGAGGCCAGCCGCGTGAAGATCAGCTTGGCGGCCCGGTTGTCGACCTCATGGCCGCGTGCGAAATACTCCTTCTGCTTGTTCCCACCCGAGGCGGCGATGCGGTAGATTTCGCCCAAGGTGGGGCGCTTGCGCTGGAAGGCCAGCAGGCCTGCCGCCACGAAGAGATCGATCCCGCCCTTGAGGAGGCCCTGCACTCGGTCGTTGTCGCTCTGCAGGAAGAGCGTCGCCAGGAGCTGCAATTCCATCTGCTGGCGCGCGGGGTCTTTCAGTTGATAGATGCGCAGGAGCGGGTTGTAGCGATGTGTGCGCTTGCCCTCCCAATCGGTGGGGGCAAAACGATAGACCTTGTCGCCCTGGGCAGTGCGGTGCCGGGCCGTGGCCTCAAAGCATTCGCCCTTCACATCGAGCGTGACGGCGGAGCCCTGCCAGGTCAGCAGGTTCGGAATGACGAAACCCGTGGTCTTGCCGCGCCCGGTGGGGGCCACGATCAGCGCGTGGGGGAAAACCTTCGAGCAGATGTATTTCGTGCGGGAGCCCGGCGGCCCCAGCTTGCCGAGGATGAACCCGGTGCCGGGCGCCCCGAAGAACCCATTGGCCTTCATCTCGCGCGCGGTCTGCCAATGGGTCTGGCCAAAGCGTGTGAGGGCGGACCCTGAGAGAGCGAGGCTCAGCATCAGGCCGGCGGCGGCGAAGCTGCCGATGATCAGGTGAATAAGTTGGGCATCATCGGGGCGGCGATCGAGGATCGCCAGATAGTTCTGCGCGATGTAGGCAAAGTCGATCTCAGCCCCGAAGCCGAGATCCTGGTAGGTCAGTACCGCCGAGGCGATGGTATAGCCCATGGCCCCGGTCACCAGCGTCACAAGCAAGACGCCCGTGGCGATCCGCGCTTTTCCCATGGAGGCGCTCAATGGATTTGTCCCCGCTCGGTCTCTCCATCCACGACTGTCGCGCGGTGTTTTTCGTATTCGGTGTCGGCAAGATCATCGACCACCTGGCGCAAGGCCTCCGTGTTGGCCGTCGCAGCATCGGATTGCAGATAGACCTTGGCGACATAGAGCCGGTCGAGGCGGTCCTCGAGAACCTTGTCCAGCGCATCGGCATCGCCAGATGTGAGCCGGTCGATTTGGCGCACGTCCAGCACCCGCGCGATCTCGTCGCGAAATGCGTCCCGCTCCGCCTCGGTCTCGAAGGGCGCGGACAACTCCCCCGCCCGCTCATGCTCCAGAACACGCGTAATCTCGTCTGCAAGGCGGTCGGCACGGTCAAACTGCAGCGCAGTTTCACCGCGGGCTGCGAGGAATGCGTCGCGCGTTCCAGACCCAAGCCCATCGCGCATCTCGGTTTCGCGGCGGACCTGATTGATGGCCTCCGTGTCGCGTATCTCGACGACGGCCGCATAGGTCGCGCCGAGCCCACGGGCGAGGTGGGTCGGCATGTCCGGATAGCGCTCTCTGAAGTCATCTGCGACAGCATCCGCAACGGGCGTACGGAGGTCGCGTCCCTCCATGATGCGGTCGACTTCGCGGGTGATCGCACTGGCGCGGGCTACATCGGTGATGGTCTCCCTGTAGGGTTCAGACCGGTCGATCACATCGTCCGGACGGGCGAGCAGGTCCGGATGGGCCTCGAGATACGCGCGCTGCTCCGCCTCGATCCGGCGCTCTGCCTTTGAGACCACCTCCCAATCCCGGTCCTCGATCTGCTGTGCTGTCAGACCCTCGGCGCGCATCTCCTGACGGATTGTCCCTTCCATCGCCCGCACTGCGTCATCCTGATAATGGAACCACTCGCTGACCGGTTCCGCTTCCACGACGCCATCCCGGCGCAGCACGTTTTCCCGTTCCAGAAGCGTGCCGAGTTCAACGTGCACATCGTTGAGAATGTCGCGCGCCTGTTCCAGATCGGCGCGGCGTTCGAGGTTCAGATCGCGCGCCTCGGCCACCTTGGAGAGATCATCGGCGATCCACTGATGCTCGAGCGCTGCATTGGAGGCGCCCGTCTCGATTCGGGCCACCACTTCCGATGTGCTGACCCCGGTTCCGCGCAGGGCTGCGTCGATCCGCGACCGGAGGCGCGGCTCAGTGAGGCGCTCCAATTGGTCCTCCTGTATGTTCGCCTCTGAGTAGACCCCACCTTCCGACGGCGCCTCGGACAACGTGCTCGAACGCAATCCGAGCGGCTGCATGTGCTGGACCTGCGTCTGGATCTCGATAAGGCGTTTTTCCAGCACGGGACGTTCCGCATCGGACTTCTCAGCGATCATACCCTGCACCCGCGCGAGCTTTTCCGCATAGAGGCTTCTCAGATCCTCGAAGCTTTGATCCTCGGCCATATACACATCTCCTGTTCGGTCCACCTGTCCGCCATGCGCCAGCACCTCGCCCGCGCGGAAGAGTGCCGCGGCAATATCCTCGCGGGCTTCACGCGAAGCCTCCGCGGCAAGCGAATGGTAGACGGTTCTGGTATTGGCGATCTCCGCCAGCGTCCGCGTGAGGTCCTGCCCAACGCGTTCCCGCTCGCGGGGCGCGCGGCCCTCTTCTTTCGCCGCATAAACCTCGCTGGTGCGGGCTGGGTAATGCACGACGCCGCGCTCCACCCGCCGTGTGGCCTCCAAGCGCACGCCGTATTTCTCGGCCTCCTCGACCATGGCGAGGCGGAAGTCGTCATAGTTGAAGCGATGATTGCGGCCGAGGAAGAAGAACTCGCCTTCCTGCGAGCGGCGGTTCAGCACCAGATGCGCATGCGGGTGATCGCGGTCCTCATGCACCGCGATGATGTAGTCGAAATGCCCCTCATCGGTCTGGAAGAACCGCTCAGCCACATCCGCCGCGATATCGCGCACATCCTCGCCGCGCGTGCCGATGGGGAAGGACATGAGCATGTGGGTGGTCTGTCCGAGCTTGGGCTTGAAGCCCGCATCCCACCGCTTGGCAAAGCGCTCGGTCAGGTCCTTGATGTCACCCGCCTCGAGCTTCGCCTTGCCATCCAAGAACCCGCTCGAGTCGACGATATGCGTGGACTTGGTGGTGAGGTAATCGAGCTGGTTTGCGAGCTGCGATTTGGTATGCGTGCCCCCGCCCCGGATCGCCTTGAAGACTGCTGGCCGGTGCCCTGCTGCCGCGCGCACAAGCTGGGTCTGCTTGGCCACATGCAACCCCTGCATCGAGCCCCGGACGCGGCTCCAGCCATCCCGGAAGACCTCGCCCGTGACGGCATGGACAGCATCATTCAGCCGCATGGGCAAACTCCCTCAAAGCGGCCGTAGCCTCGAGCTGCATCGTGTCACGACGGCGGCGCAGAAGCAGATCGATCTCGTCAGCAGAATCCAGAATGAACCGCGCCAGCCCACGCATCTGGGCGAGGCGCAATTCGGTGAACTCGGCACTCGTGCCCCCCACGGCCCCCTGCCCCATCCGGTTGGCCCGCGTCATCTGCTTGGCGATTTGCGCGACCCCATTGCCGACCTCGTGCAGAGAGGCGCGGTAACGCGCCATCTCGGCCGCCATCTGCGCGTCCGGGACAAACACCCCACCCGCCGCCTGAATGAGCCGCCGCAACCCCTCGGCACGGCTCTCGATCCCGGCCTCGGCCAGCACCTCGTCGAACGCCGCAAGCTCCGCAGCCGTGACCTTCACACTGATCGCTGAGACCGGAATTGCGGTATCCGTCTGGCGCTCGGCATCGGCTTTGAGCGTGTACTGGATCGCCCGCACCGACACGCCAAACCGTTCCGCCAGCACTGAAGTGGAAACGCCTTCCGCAGCTTCGCGAACGATCTCCATGCGTTGCGCACTGGTGAGACGTTTCGAGCGAGACATGCGAAGAAAGACCCCCTATTTCCTGCCACCTTCCACCAAGGCTGCCCCCAACTTACGATAATATACCTAGATGTCAATTATATACTTACGTCGCACTCAGTCTCAGGCAGCCTTGGTGTCCGCTTCCCCAGCAGCCCGCAGAGCCGCGTCAGAGGATTCAGTCCTGGGGGTCCTTTGCGCTCGGCGGGAACATCACCAGCTCCGATACCGCGACCGGGAAGTCGAGCTTGAGGCTGAAGAACTCTGAGCCATCCCCATTGCGGGTGTTGCGGAACATCGCACCCACGCGCTGAAAACGGGTGCGCTCCTGGCCATCGGTATCGGTGAACTTGACGGGGACGGTGGCGACGTAGTGGTTGGTCATTTGGGTTACTCCTTGTTGCGATGGGGATCACCCGGCACGGGGGCAAGAGGCCCAGTCGCAAGCGCAAATGCGGAGGGTCCGCGGCCCGCCGTGGAAGCCGTATTTGTGCTTGCCGGAGCGTCAGCGCAGGGCACGAACGGGCCGACCCCGTGCGATCCACATCTATGAGCAAAAAGGAGTAACCCAAATGACCCCTGCCATCACGCCGGCGCCATCCTCCGCGTCCTCGTCCCGCCGATCCTGGCCGAGGTGCGGACGGAGCCCGCCCGCGTGGATGCGATGTTCCGAAACACGCCCCGAGGGACGTGCAGGTCTTCAGCCTCATGTGCGACGTCTCGACCCCACACGTCTTGCGCTGCTGACGATGTGCGTGAGATGCGCACCATCCCGAGCCCATACCGATGCGGATGGGCCGCACTCTGACGGACCAGGTAGAGCGATAACGGTGCTGGCCGCCGCGAGCTGCCGATCACGCGTGACCGACCGCACGCGCCATGAGACATGACGAAAGGGCCGCGCGAAGCGCGACCCCCTCTCTTCAATCCTGCGACGCCTTCTTCGCCGGGTCCGCAACCCGCATGACCGTCAGGCCTTTCGCTTCCGCCTTCTGCCCGAGGTTCAGCGCGACCCCGTTGCCGCCGAAGAGGACAACCCCCGTCGCCGCGAACTTGTCGTCCAGCATTTCGTCGTTGCACTTGAACGGTGCCGCCCGCCCGTGCGCGGACCAGCGCGGATCGAAGCGCGCCTGCGCTATCCCGCGTGCCCGGGCCCACCGAGCCGCAATCATCTCCGCCCCGTGCTTGCCACCCTTGTGGCAGAGGAAGATCTCCTGGTTGCGGTTCTGCTTGATCCGTTCGCGAACCTTGTCGAGCGTGTTGAAGATCACATCGACATCAGTCCAGTCGGTGGCGCCCGAGACGATCAGGGGAACCCCCTCGACTTTTGACTTCTCGGCGGTTTCACGGTCATGCTGCTCCAGCAGTTGCCGCGCTTCGAAGACCGCCCCGGTCTCTTGCGCCCGGACGCTTGCGCGCGACCCGGCTGCCGGGATAAAGGCGTGGCCCGTCTTGACCTCGTAGCATTCCGCCGCTGCCTCGCTCATCACCTCGATGGCGCTGACAATCTCGCGCAGTTGCACAAAGCGCGCCTGCGCCTCCTCAATGGCGGTCTCGGCGATCTCCGATCCGTCGTGAGATTTTGCCAGGGCACCGATCTTGTCGGCGGTGCGGTCAACCTCCTTGCCAAGCGCTACCTTGCGGCGCTGCAGGATTGTCGCGAGCCCATGGGCCAACGGTTCGATTTCCGCTTCGAGCCCGGTCCCACGCAGCGGACCGAGGAGAGCCTCGAAGCTTTCGCGGATGATGCGGTCGGTCAGGATGTGATCCTCCGGGATCGGAAGCTGTGCGCCTTTTTCCGTAAGCCCGAAAAGCTCGATGGTCTCGTAGGTGTTAGCGGTGTCGTAAGCCATGTTCTTTCTCCAGATATTGGGTTCGACCACCACGTGAGTGTGGGGGCATGGCCGA